>NZ_JADYXF010000071.1:0-14379 GCF_015864385.1 Pseudoalteromonas sp. SWXJZ94C | reverse complement strand
TTAAAGAACGTTTTGAGTCGCTTTAGCGTCTCAAGGGATGCGAATAATACACCCTTTATTTTTCGAGTCAACACTTAGTTTTAAACTTTCTTTTTAGATAATTTAAAACCGAAGTTTTATTTAACTCTCTGAGTAGTTCGCTCCTCGCTAGGCGTTGGCGTTTCCCGTCTCAGTGGGGTCGCATTATAGGGAGATCCGAAAACAGATCAACCCTTTTTTGAAGAAAACTTGAAATAACATACTGTTCGGTGAGTATTTAAGCTAAACACGTCAAAAACACAACATAACCAGCAAGTTATTAACAACTAAAGGCGCTTTAACTCTTTTTATATTTAAAGTAGAGCTAAACGATCTTCATATAAAGGCTTACACCCCAAATGATCAATACGATCGTTAGTGAAAGTGTTACAGCTGCAGATCCCATATCTTTAGCTCTACCTGATAATACATGCAATTCTGTACTTACCCGATCTGTTAGTGCTTCTATCGCAGAATTTAATAATTCAACTATTAGTATAATAAGCAGTGAGCTGATCAATATCGCCCAATGTAATAATGATGAAGCAAGCCAAAATGAAATGGGAAATAATATAAGGCTTAATAATAGCTCTTGTCTAAACGCGGCTTCTTCTTTAAATGCTGCTTTAAAGCCAAGGTAGGAACAATAGGTTGCTTTAAAAACACGCTTGAGGCCTAAGCCATTTGGTTTTAATACATCTTTCATTAATAAACTCTACAAATGAAGGTCAAAATAAAGCCCCGCACTGCGAGGCTTTTTATTTATGCTACACCGTATTGATCACGGTAAGCTTTAACTGAGGCTAAATGCTCGTCCATCGTCCCTTGATTTTCAAGGTAACTAATAAGATCAGCTAATTTTACGATTGATATTACTTTAGTACCAAAGTCGCGTTCAACTTCTTGAATAGCTGATAACTCGGCCTTACCTTTTTCTTGGCGATCTAATGCGATCAAAACACCGCTAAGGTCCGCACCATTTTCGGCAATGATTTCCATTGATTCACGAATAGCAGTACCTGCGGTAATTACATCATCAACCAGCATTATTTTGCCATTGAGCTCTGAACCAACTAATGTTCCACCTTCACCGTGTGCTTTTTTCTCTTTACGGTTAAAACAGTACGGT
This sequence comes from Pseudoalteromonas sp. SWXJZ94C, assembly GCF_015864385.1. NCBI lineage: Bacteria > Pseudomonadati > Pseudomonadota > Gammaproteobacteria > Alteromonadales > Pseudoalteromonadaceae > Pseudoalteromonas > Pseudoalteromonas sp. SWXJZ94C. The sequence goes on along the minus strand of NZ_JADYXF010000071.1, from coordinate 13,232 downwards.
ACATCTTTATTATGGTGATCAGCTAATGCAACAGCTGTTGTTGTCGCTATTGGGATACCTTTATATGCAGGACCAAATAATACATCATACTCTATCGCTGAGTCTTCTAATGCAGCAGCATAAAATCGACCTAAACGCGCTAAATCACGGCCTGTATTAAATAAACCGGCATTAAAAAAGTACGGACTTATTCGCCCTGACTTTAAAGTAAACTCACCAAATTTTAATACCTGCTTCTCTAGGGCAAATTCTATAAACTCTTTTTGATAATCTTTCATATCTAGTGGCCTACCTATTTATGCTAATGCTTGCTTTTGTACGTCAATGATTTCACGAATAGAATGTTTAGCTAAAGTAAGTAACTCATCTAGCTCATCAAACGAGAAAGGTTCGCCTTCGGCTGTACCTTGAATTTCAATAATTTTACCTGTTTCGGTTAAAATTACGTTCATATCAGTCTCTGCTGCTGAATCTTCAATATATTCTAAATCGCTAATTGCTTGACCTTTATATATACCGACTGAAATAGCCGCAATCATATGCTTAAGTGGGTTTGAATTAATCATACCTTTGGCACGCATATGCGTTAGCGCATCAACAAGTGCAACACATGCACCACTTATAGAAGCAGTACGCGTACCACCATCAGCTTGAATTACATCACAGTCAATGGTGATTGTGTTTTCGCCAAGTGCTTTTAAATCAACAGCAGCACGAAGTGCACGTGCAATTAAGCGTTGAATTTCCATAGTACGACCGCCCTGCTTACCACGTGCAGCTTCTCGAGCATTACGCGTATGCGTTGCTCGCGGTAACATACCGTATTCAGCATTGATCCAACCTTTACCCTGACCCTTCATGAAACGAGGTACGCCCGATTCAACAGTAGCTGTACAAAGTACTTTGGTGTTACCAAACTCAACAAGTACTGAACCTTCAGCATGCAAAGTATAATTACGTGTAAATGTAACAGGTCTAATTTGGTTAGGTGTTCTTTCGCTTGGACGCATTGACGATCCCCTTAATTCAGAATTTGCGACATTATAAGTGTATGTGGGTATAGATACCATGCTGATTTAAATAAATAGCTGTATGCAAAATATTCAGTGTATTAAATTTTCCCTAGAGCTTAAGCAGTGTTACGGTATAATCATCGTAATATTGTATTTATAAATTTAGGAAAATATCCATGATCCACAGTATGACAGCTTATGCGCGTCGCGAAATAAAAGGCGATTGGGGTACTGGCACTTGGGAAGTTCGTTCAGTGAACCAGCGTTACCTTGAAACATTTATTCGCGCACCAGAGCAATTTCGTGGCATGGAGCCAGTTATTCGTGAGCGTTTACGCAAACACTTACAACGCGGTAAAGTTGAGGTTTTTTTAAAATTTGTAGCAAACCCTGCTCATGTTGGTGAATTGTCGATTAACCAAGCGCTTGCTGAGCAACTTATAAATAGTGCTAAGTGGGTTCAACAACAAAGTAACGGTGATATCAACCCTGTTGATATATTACGCTGGCCTGGTGTTATGGAAGCTGAAGAACTTGATATGGATAGCGTTAATACAGCGCTAATTGTTGGTCTTGATCAAGTAATAGAAGATTTTAAATCAGCACGTGGCGATGAAGGTGCAAACCTTGAAGAAATGATAGCAATCCGCCTTGATGCGATTTTAGAGCAAGTAGAAATTGTAGAAACGCACATGCCAGAGATTGCTAAATGGCAGCGTGAAAAACTAGCTCAAAAACTAGAAGACTTAACAGCTAATATTGACGAGTCACGCCTTGAACAAGAACTCATTTATCTTGCGCAAAAACAAGACGTGGCTGAAGAATTAGATCGCTTAAAGTCTCACGTTAAAGAAACTAAAAAAATCCTTAAAAAAGGGGGCGCATGTGGTCGCCGTTTAGATTTTATGATGCAAGAATTTAATCGTGAAGCAAACACGCTAGCATCTAAGTCTATTAATAGTGATATTACGACTGCCGCTGTAGAGCTAAAAGTGTTGATTGAACAAATGCGTGAGCAAATTCAAAACATTGAATAACACATAACGCTGTTGTAGCTCACTTGAGCATAATTAGTGAAATAAAGTACAATGTAGTTATTGAAGGCTTGAGTTATTTGTAACTCAAGCCTGTTTATTTTTAGGTAGAGATAAATATGGCACAAACTCGCGGAAATCTATTTATTTTGTCGGCACCATCAGGCGCAGGTAAATCAAGCTTAATTAATGCGTTATTAAAAAAACATGCAGATATGAAAGTATCAGTATCACATACCACTCGCTCTCCTCGCCCTGGTGAGAATCATGGCGTGCATTATCATTTTTCGTCAACTGATGAATTTAAGACGCTTATTTCTCAAGATGATTTTTTTGAATGGGCTCAAGTATTTGATAATTACTATGGCACATCAAAGCAAGCGATTGAGTCACAACTTAATGCTGGTATAGATGTGTTTTTAGATATTGATTGGCAAGGTGCGCAACAAGTACGTAAAATTATGCCAAGCGTTCAAACTATTTTTATTCTGCCTCCCTCTAAAGCAGAACTTGAACAACGATTAAATAACCGAGGTCAGGACTCTGCTGAAGTTATTGCTTCTCGTATGGCAAAAGCACAATCAGAAACATCACATTACAATGAATATGACTTTGTTATTGTGAATGATGATTTTGATACAGCACTTGCAGACATAGAAACGATTGTTATGGCACAGCGTTTAACATTAAAAGCGCAAACTCTTCGCCATCAAGATTTACTAAATAGCCTCCTTAAATAGTTTAGACTTATTTAAATTAGCTTTAGGCTTGTAAAACTAATAAAAATTGACCACTAGCTATTGGCGAAACTTGCTGCTTGCAGTAAACTACGTCTTTGCTTTTAAATTATTTTGGAGTGCTGAGATGGCCCGCGTAACAGTTGAAGATGCAGTAGATGCAGTTGGTAATCGTTTTGACTTAATTTTAGTTGCGGCTCGTCGTGCCCGCCAACTTGCTGTTGGTGGTAAAACTCCACTAGTAGACCCTGAAAACGATAAACCAACAGTAGTTGCTTTACGTGAAATTGAATTAGGTTTAGTTGATAGTTCATCAATGGACTTAATTGACCGTGAAGAACAACAACATCAAGAAGCGGCTGAATTAGCTGCTGTTGCTGCCATCGTTGGCGGCAATCAATAATCAACCTCCCGGTTTGATTTTAGCCAACGGCGCAGTATTTCTACTATAGTCGTTGGCAATATCCTCTATTCATCGTATATTCGTAACTTACCTAATTTACTTCACTAGAACATTGGAGTGTAAATGTATCTTTTTGAAGGTCTTAAAAAGAAAATTTCAGAATACTTGCCTGCTGCTGAAGTAGAGTTAGTACAAAAATCTTACGTGGTAGCCCGAGAGGCTCACGAGGGTCAAACGCGCTCAAGTGGCGAACCTTACATTACTCATCCTGTTGAAGTAACCCAAATTCTTGCTGGTATGCATCTCGATCATGAAACACTCATGGCTGCATTAATGCATGACGTAATTGAAGATACTGACTTTAGCCAACAAGATTTAGCAGAAATTTTTGGGGAAACGGTTGCAGAACTAGTTGAGGGTGTAAGTAAACTCGATAAGCTTAGCTTTAAAGATAAAAAAGAATTCCAAGCTGAAAACTATCGAAAAATGATTATGGCAATGACCCAAGATATTAGGGTTATTTTAATCAAACTCGCTGACCGAACTCATAATATGCGTACATTGGGAGCATTACGTCCCGATAAACGCCGTCGTATTGCTCGAGAAACATTAGAAATATACGCGCCAATTGCAAACCGTTTGGGTATTCACGATATTAAAAATGAGCTTGAAGACTTGGGTTTTCAAGCTTTATACCCTATGCGTCATCGTGCACTTAAATCAGAAGTGGCTAAAGCTCGTGGTAATCGTAAAGAAGTTATTTCTAATATTCAAAATGAAATAGAAGCTCGTCTTAAAGAATCAGGTATAAATGCAACTGTATCTGGTCGTGAAAAACATATTTATAGCATTTATAAAAAAATGCTAAATAAAGAGCTGTTATTTAACGAAGTAATGGACATTTATGCTTTTAGAATAGCCGTTGAATCTATGGATACTTGCTATCGCGTACTTGGCGTTGCACATAGCCTTTATAAACCAATTGAAACACGTTTTAAAGACTATATAGCAGTACCAAAAACAAATGGTTACCAGTCACTTCATACTTCTTTAGTTGGTCCACACGGTATACCTGTTGAAATTCAAATTCGTACTCACGATATGGATCATATGGCAGATAAAGGTGTCGCAGCGCATTGGATGTATAAAAAATCAGGTGACGGTGCAGGTAATACATCTCAGCAACGCGCTCGACAATGGATGCAAAGTTTACTAGAACTACAGCAAAGTGCTGGTTCGTCTTTTGAGTTTATTGAGAACGTAAAAACCGAATTATTCCCAGAAGAAATTTACGTATTTACGCCAGATGGTCGTATTGTAGAATTACCAATGGGTGCTACTGCTGTCGATTTTGCTTACGCTGTACATACTGATGTAGGTAACACCTGTGTTGGAGCAAGAGTAAACCGCAAGCCTTATCCTTTAAGTAAAGCACTTGATACCGGTCAAACAATAGAAGTAATAACTAGCTCAGGAGCTCACCCTAATGCTACTTGGCTTAACTTTATTGTGACAGGCAAAGCACGATTAGGGATTCGTAACTACCTTAAAAGCCAGCATCACGAAGAAGCAATGTTATTAGGCAGACGCTTACTGGATTCAGCACTTGGCGAAAATAAATTTGATAATATCCCTGATGAAAATATAGTAAGAGTACTCGAAGAACATGAGCTTTCTACATTACTTGAGCTATTAGTTGAAATTGGTTCTGGTAATTTAATGAGTATGCTAATTGCTAAACGTTTGCTGCAAAACGATAGTGACGACTTAACCGATATGACAAACCAAGCCAAAGCGACCATTATTGGAACCGAAGGCATGTTAGTTAATTACTCTAAATGTTGTCGCCCAGTACCTGGGGATGCAATAACCGCACATATAAGCCAAGGCAAAGGCTTAACTGTTCACAGGCAAGAATGTAAAAACATTCGAGGTTGGGAAAATGAGCGTTCTAAATACTTAGTTGTAAAATGGGACGATAACCCAGAGAAAGAATATATTGCAGCTCTTAGAGTTGAAATAATTAATCATCAAGGTGCTCTAGCCAAATTAACTAATGTTGTTGCTACAACCCAAGCCAACATTGTGGAAATAGCTACCGATGAAAAAGAAAGTAATTTATACGTGATAGATCTAGGAGTCACCGTTAAAAACCGTGTCCATGTTGCTAACATTATGCGTAAAATTCGTGTTATGCCTGATGTGCAAAAAGTCTATCGTAAAAAATAAAATAGGAAAAACATGAATAAAGCATTTATCTCTACCGACAAAGCACCTGCAGCTATTGGCACATACAGCCAAGCAGTTAAAGTAGGTACTGCTGTTTATTTATCAGGTCAAATTCCATTAGTTCCTGAAACAATGGAAGTTATTTCAGAAGACTTTGGCGAACAAACACACCAAGTATTTAAAAATATAGCTGCAGTGTGTGAAGAAGCTGGCGGTCAAATACATGACCTAGTCAAAGTTAATATTTATCTTACTGATTTATCTAACTTTGCTGTTGTTAACGAAGTAATGAGCCAGTACTTTAAGCAACCATATCCAGCACGCGCTGCGATTGGTGTTCGTGCATTACCTAAAGGCGTGCAAGTTGAGATTGATGGCATTATGGAATTACCTTCAACTAACTAATGTGTTTATGAGCTATAGACCTGCGCTATAGCTCATACTTCCCCTACTTTATATATCATTTTGTTTTTCTTGATTTCTTGACTCAAAAGTAAATTTCTAGCACTCTATAATTGTGCTGTTAATAAAAATTTAACTTAAGTAGTAGAAAAGGATTAACTAGTGTTTAAGCTTGCCAATAATGGAAATGTTTTACTTGATGTAAGTAAACACGCCCCTCCAAGTGCTGCATTTGTGCTTGAAGCCCTCGAAAAGTCGACCTTCTGTAATTGCAAAATAGATCATAATGCTATTAATGACTTTTTTAAAAGTGGAAGTAGTAAGTCTGTTTTAGTTGTTGCCAATAAGCATAACGCTACATTAAGCGTAACTATTAGCGACGACAAAATGCTTGCTACTGGTGAGCTTACCGTTGCACAAGGTGGTAAAATACTGAACTTAGAAGATGCTAAAAAACAGCTAGTCAAAGCAGGAATAGTCCGTGGCTATAAGCAAGCATTTTTAGAACAAATCCTCGATAAACAACTCGAAGCCGCTGCAGGTAGTGTAGTAAAAGGTGTTATTGCTAAAGGCCGTTTACCGAGTGATGGTTTAGCCACTAAGCTCATAGCAACAGTAAAAACGCTTAAAGACCGTCTAAAGGCTCCTCAATTAAAAGAAGATGGTAGTGTTGATATGCGAGATTTTGGCAAGCTCGCAAGTGTAGAGCCTGGTGCTGTGCTCATACGTCAACAGCCAGCAACCCCAGGAAAAGAAGGTTTTACTGTTGTAGGAGACATATTACCAGCCAAGCCAGGTGATAATAAACAACTCGTTGCGGGTGAAGGCACTGAAATATCTAAACTCAATCCAATGGAGCTAGTGTCTACTATTTCTGGAGTACCGGTTGAGATAAATAATGGTATGCGAGTAGATGACATTTTTACAATATCAGATGTGAGCGTAAAAAGTGGTCATATAGATTTTGAAGGTAGCGTTATTGTTACTCGTAATATAGACCCAGGGATGAAAGTAACTGCTAAAGGCGATATTACTATTTTTGGCACTGTAGAATCTGGTGACCTTACTGCTGGCGGCAATATAACGGTAAAACAAGGTATTATTGGTCATCAAAAAGATGATAAGTCACTCTCTTGTAAACTAATATGTGCTGGTGATGTTCACATCTCTCATTCACAATATTGCTACATAGAAGCGTGTAATATATTTATTGAACGCCAAACAAGCCACTGCATAATGAAAGCAAAGCGGTTACTACAAGTTGGACAAACAGATTTACCTAAAGGTAAAATATTTGGTGGTGAAATACTAGATGCAACGACGCTTATTGCAGGCGAAATTGGTAATGAGTCTGGTGCTAAAATGGTAATAAACTTAGCTGCCTCAGGCGCAGAAATAACAGCAAATACAGATAATTGCTTTAAAGATTTAGCAAAAACAGATCAACAACTAGATACTCTTCAAATAGCGTTAGAAAAAACAGATCAAGTAAAAGATACTGAAAAAAAGAGTCTATTAATCACAAAAATTGGTGCGACCCAATTACATTATTGCCAACAAGCTGAGCAATTAGAGAAACGCCTTTCAAATCTAGATCACGATCTGCACGACTTACTTAGTGATACTAATCTAGCCGTGAATACAGTTTTGCACTCTGGAGTCGAAATTCATATTTTTGACAAAGCTCTTAAAACAACCCGTAATTACCCTCCATGTAACGTAAAGCTTATAAACAATAAAATTGAGGTTGAATTTAAAACGCACTAATTAATAGAGTGCTTCACAGAGCACTCTATTAAGGCTTAGTAAAATCTACAATAAACCACTCACGGTGTCGTAAGTCTGACTTGACCATACACCTACTTGTACCTGCCCAATATGTTGCTTTTGAAGCAGTAACATAGCTAATCGTGACTGACCTATACCGCCGCCAATTGTTTGTGGGAATTTACTTTGTAATAAAGCTTTATGCCAATCAAGCTCTAATCGTTCTTCATCGCCTGTAATACTTAATTGTGCTTTTAAAACATCAGGGCTTACACGTATACCCATCGAAGATATTTCAAAGGCATCTTCGAGCACTGGGTTCCACACTAAAATATCGCCATTTAATCCCATATATTGATCGCACGTAGGTGTAGACCAATCATCATAATCTGGCGCTCTTACATCATGGATTTTGCCATCACCTAATGCACCACCAATCCCAATTAAAAATACAGCGCCATACTCTTGTGTTATTGCCTTTTCACGTTGCTTAGCATTAAAGTCAGGATACATTTTGCGTAATTCTTCACTGTGTACAAATTTAATATCGGCAGGTAAAAATGAAGTTAAACCATAAGATTCACTTACGAAGGCTTCTGTTTCTTTAATTCCTTTATAAATAGATTGAACGGTTTGCTTTAATGTAGTCAGCGAACGCTCAGTACTTTCGCTAATTACTTTTTCCCAATCCCACTGATCAACATAAACAGAATGAATAGGGCTTAATGTATCTTCATCGGGACGTAGCGCTTTCATTTGAGTATAAATACCTTCACCAGCTGAAAAGCCATAAGTTGCTAGTGTTTTACGTTTCCATTTAGCCAATGAGTGCACTACTTCATATTGACTATCTGCTATAGCTTTTACCTTTACAGCAACTGCATTTTCATGCCCGCTTAAGTTATCTTGCGTGCCGTCGCCCACTTTAGCCAAAATTGGGGCTTGAACCTCAATGAGTCCAAGCTGGGTTTCTAGTTGCTGTGAAAAAAATTGCTTAACTTTACTTATTTGCTGCTGTTGCTGCACATAGTGTGAACTCATAATAATTGGCCTCATTCCCAGTTATTGTTACTTGCTTAATTGATAAAAGACACTCAACAAGGCGCCTTAATGAGGTTAATGTAACGATTTACAGCATTAACTCAATATCCCACAACAAAAATAGCTTTAACATACAAAAACAATCAATTTAATGGTATAAAAACCCTACATTCAATAATTTTACAAACGAAAAATAATGGAAAATTATCAAATCGATAATCTCGATAAACAGATATTGCATGCATTAATGGCAAATGCACGTACACCTTATGCAGAACTCGCGAAAAGATTCAACGTAAGCGCAGGTACAATTCATGTTCGTATAGAAAAAATGAAACAGGCAGGGATCATAACCGGCACACAACTCACTATTAGCACAAAGCAATTAGGTTATGATGTATGTTGTTTTATAGGTATTAACTTAAATAACGCACGCGACTATCCACAAACATTAATAAAACTAGAAGCACTTGAAGAAGTTGTCGAAGCTTATTACACAACTGGCAACTACAGTATTTTTATTAAAGTAATGGCAAAGTCAATTGACCACCTACAAGATGTTCTCATTAATAAAATACAGGCAATTGAAGCTATTCAATCAACAGAAACACTTATATCACTACAAAATCCAATTAGCCGTACGGTAATGCCTTAATAGTAAAAATCTCGTATAATTACCTAAAAAAGAGGATCATCATGCAGCAAACTCGCTATCAAAGAATCGAAGACGTACTTTCACGTCGTCAAACAGACCTAACAGTATGCTTAGAAGACGTGCATAAACACCATAATTTATCTGCAATCGTTCGAAGTGCAGATGCCGTTGGCTGCCACCACGTACATGCTGTATGGCCAGAAAAACAAAAATGGCTAACTAATAATACATCAGGTGGCAGTAAAAACTGGCTAGAGACTCATCTACATAGAAATATAGATGATGCGGTAATGGCAATGCGTGAGCGCAATCCCGAGATACAAATACTAGCAACACACCTTTCAGAAGATGCCGTTGATTTTAGAGAAGTAGATTACACCAAACCAACTGCAATTATTGTAGGGCAAGAAAAAACCGGAATATCAGAAAAAGCGCTAAAATATGCCGATCAAAATATTATTATTCCTATGCAAGGCATGGTGCAATCGCTAAACGTTTCGGTGGCTGCTGCACTAATATTGTTTGAAGCACAACGTCAACGTGAGCTTGCTGGTTTGTATAATAGAGATATGCTTAGCGCAGAAGTTAAACACCCACTTTATTTTGAAGGTTGTCACCCTATTATTGCAAGGCAGTGTAAACAAAAAAAATTGCCTTACCCAGCACTTGATGAAAACGGCGAAATTGTTGCTGATGAAAAATTTTGGCAAGCTTTAAAACACACTTGATGCACTTACACTCTGTAAGTACACTTAATCCACTAAATAATTAAAAATTGAGTCTATTTTGTCTAAACCTAGCTTAAGCCAATACCCTATAACAGAACTTAAAGGAGTCGGTCCAAAAATGGCCGAACGCCTATTAAAGCTAGGTATTATTACTGTACAAGATATGCTCTTTCATTTACCACTTCGATACGAAGATCGCACTCGCTTATATGCAATAAACGAGTTAGCCATTCATAGCCACGTTAGCGTAGAGGCTACAGTTGAAACAAGCCAAATCACTTTTGGCAAAAGGCGAATGCTTGTATGCCAAATAAACGATGGAACAGGTAGGCTTACGCTTAGATTTTTTAATTTTACCGCAGCACAAAAAAATGCGCTCAGTGCAGGCAAAATTATACGCTGTTTCGGCGAGGTTCGTCGCGGACGCGTTGGTCTTGAAATGAGCCATCCTGAATATAGCATCAGCGATACTATTAACGAACAACCTATCGCCACAACATTAACGCCTGTTTATTCAACAACTGAAGGCTTAAAACAACTATCGATTAGAGCTTTAAGCGAACAGGCAATTGATTTACTAAACAAATATTCAGTAGAAGAATTACTCCCTACGAAATGGCAGCCATCAAACATGGCGTTAAGCGATGCGTTATTATTACTTCATCGTCCACCAAATAATATTGATGTAACAGCACTAGAGCAAGGAACTCACCCTGCTCAGCAACGCTTAGTATTTGAAGAGTTGCTTGCACAAAACCTCAGTTTATTAAAAGTGCGAGAACAAGGGCAGCAAGTCAAAGCGGTAGCTCTAAATCCAATAAACATATTAGAAAGCCAATTTTTAGAACAACTCCCTTTTGCACCAACAAACGCACAAAGTCGCGTAGTAGCAGAAATTAAAGGTGATATGCAACATGCTTATCCAATGATGCGTTTAGTACAAGGTGATGTTGGCTCAGGTAAAACACTTGTCGCTGCACTTAGCGCATTAACAGCCATTGCTCAAGGCTTTCAAGTTGCCTTGATGGCACCGACTGAAATATTATCAGAGCAACATGGAGTTAATTTTACAACGTGGTTTAATCAATTAGGTATCACAGTTGCTTGGCTTGGCGGTAAGACAAAAGGTAAAGAACGCGTAGCAACGCTTGAAAAAATATCCTCTGGGGAGGCGCAAATGATTGTAGGTACTCACGCTTTATTTCAAGATGAAGTAAAGTTTAATAACTTGGTACTTATAATTATTGATGAGCAACATCGCTTTGGTGTTCACCAACGCCTATCACTACGCGAAAAAGGTAAATTTGAGAATTGTTACCCTCACCAATTGGTTATGACAGCAACACCTATACCTCGCACACTCGCAATGACAGCTTATGCTGACTTAGAAACCTCTGTAATAGATGAATTACCGCCAGGTCGTACACCAATAACAACTGTTGCACTTCCTGATACACGCAGAGACGACATTATAGCTCGCGTTAAATTAGCGTGCCACGAACAAGGTCGTCAAGTTTATTGGGTATGTACACTTATTGATGAATCTGAAGTACTTCAATGCCAGGCAGCTGAAGACAGCGCGCTGCAATTAAAAGAAGCATTACCCGAGCTCAACGTAGGGTTAGTCCATGGACGAATGAAGTCAGCTGAAAAACAAGCAATAATGAGTGAGTTCAAAGCCGGAAATATACATGTATTAGTAGCAACAACTGTTATCGAGGTTGGAGTGGATGTTCCTAATGCGAGTTTAATTATTATAGAAAACCCTGAGCGCCTAGGTTTAGCACAATTACACCAGCTACGCGGTCGAGTCGGTCGTGGCGTTATAGCATCCCATTGCGTACTTTTATACCACGCCCCATTATCTCATACAGCTCAAAAACGACTAGGAGTACTAAGAGATAGTAACGATGGTTTTGTTATAGCTGAGCGTGATTTAGAAATACGCGGACCAGGCGAAGTTCTTGGTACAAAACAAACTGGTTTAGCGGAATTTAAAATTGCGGATTTAACACGCGACAAACAAACACTTAATCAAGTAAGACCTATCGCGCAGCAAATGTTAAAGCAATACCCTCAACATGTAGATCCCTTAATTCATAGATGGCTAGGTAATAAGTCAAACTACGCACAAGCATAACTTCAACGGACTATTTGCTATCTATAATAGCCCTGCAATTTTAATTATTCGCATTTCACTTATAACTACGCAAGATTATTTTTACATATGTATTATCTATCTTTTTATTCTCATCAAAGATAGATATCACCACAGTTAAAGCTCTTTCTATAAAAGCATGTCGAAATTGCCATGTAATATCAGCTCACTTAAACATCTGTTCTAATAGATACCACATAAAATAACCCTTCAATTAATTATGGATTTACAGCTATTACAGCAAATATTAAGCCTCTCCGAAAAATACACGTAAACGAATGTGATTGCTTTCATATCATTATTTTATGAAGGTAATAGCATAAACAATATTACCCGAAGTGGTGCTAACAAATGGGTCTCTAATTACCTAAAATTACGGTTATTAGGCTTAGAGGATAAATCAATTCACAGGCGCTCATTTCAATTATAGTAAGCACAGCGCTGAAAACTGACCGAACTTGTAAGGCAGTCGCCTTATGTACGATACGACTTTGCAATTCAAAAATATAATCTTAATAAACTGCACCTTATTCACAAGAATAAAACCCAATAAAGTAAGTGTGAGAAGGAGATGTAACAACATTGTTTATTAAATAGGGAATGTAATGGCTATGAATAGGAGTCCATGACGTGAGCTATACGTTATTCACCCAAACCTCACTTTTCTGCAGACGTAAAAAAGCCCGAGCCGTTAGATTCGGGCTTTCTACAATGTGAAGTCGGTGCGCTACGCATATGCAGTAGAATGCTTTAGTGCCCACAGCAGTGGAGAGCCACAGTATAAATACCCCACTATCATTCTCTCAAGCTGCTTATTATCGCGCTATTGCTGAGACTGGTGAGCTTCTTTAAAGTGGTTCATGAGCTGTAATCGAATGAAATAAGGGATATTAATGGGAGTGTAGGGTGTTAGCTGTGCATTATTCACTTACACTCCACTTTTCTGCAGACGTAAAAAAGCCCGAATCGTTAGATTCGGGCTTTCTACAATTTGAAGCCTGGTAATGTCCTACTTTCACATAGCAAATGCTACACTATCATCGGCGCTGTTTCGTTTCACTACTG
>NZ_JADYXF010000070.1:0-14404 GCF_015864385.1 Pseudoalteromonas sp. SWXJZ94C | reverse complement strand
TAAATTCAGAAGCCTTTATAAACTAACCAGAAGATCGGTCAATGGATCGTTAAATATTTCTTAACTGATCGGCATTAAGCCTAGTGCTCGCTTTTTTGTTTTTTAAATAGAGTCATTACCAAGCTTACAGCTCTGACCAGTTTGCGAAAAAGCTCACTTTTTACTGAAAACCTATAGGCAGCAGTACGTGGCGGGCAAGTAGCACTTGTATATTAAACTTTACATGCAACAGCTATGTTACGTTCACGTAAACGTAAGTTGGTGTGGTTGTTCTATTTATAGTTTTTAAAACTTACAAATGACGGTTTTGTGAATTTTTTATCTATATAAAAGTTTTAATTAGGTTATTTAATTTAAGTTTGATGTTTTCATTGGTTTTATCTTTTGTGAGTATAGCGAACTCGAATATGAAGTGATAAAGTCTCGGCAATTTCCAGCGCGCATACCCTCTCACGGGTTAACTATTTCGGAGTATTTTAAGTGGCTGTGTTTAATCGAGTTGAATTTGATAACCACGAACAAGTGGTTTTTTGTTCTGATGAAGAGTCGGGTTTAAAAGCAATTATTGCTGTACATAACACTAAGCTAGGTCCTGCTGTTGGCGGATGTAGAATGTGGGATTATGCGAACGACGAAGATGCGGTTTATGACGTACTGCGCTTATCGAAGGGCATGACTTATAAAAATGCAGTAGCACGCTTACCATTTGGTGGCGGCAAATCTGTAATTATAGGTAATGCGAAAGAAATTAAATCGGAACAATTATTTCGTGCATTTGGTCGTCAATTAGAGCGATTAAATGGCAGCTATTACTCAGCCGAAGATGTAAATATTACCTGTGCTGATGTTGCACTTATGAATAAAGAAACTAATTACGTACTTGGCCTTGAAGGCAAAAGTGGTAATCCATCACCATTTACAGCATACGGTACTTTTTTAGGAATTAAAGCCGCGTTACAACATCAACGTGGTCATCAAAACTTTGCAGGTATAAAAGTAGCCGTTCAAGGTTTAGGTGCTGTTGCCTATGGTTTATGTAAACATTTAGCCGATGCTGGCGCTGAGTTGTTTGTAACAGATATTAACCAAGTAGCTATTGATCGCGTAGTTAATGAGTTTGGCGCAACTGCGGTTGGCATTGATGAAATTTACGACTTAGATGTTGATGTATATGCACCTTGTGCATTAGGTGCAACTGTTAACGATTTAACTATACCGCGTTTAAAGGCAACTATTATTGCGGGTTGTGCTAACAATCAGTTAGCTGAATCTCGCCACGGTGAAGTTATTCGTGAAAAAGGCATTTTATATGCTCCAGATTACGTAATTAACGCCGGTGGTATTATTAACGTTTATTACGAAACAGCACCAGAAGGTTACAGTAGCGATGCTTCAAATAAGCATGTTGAAGGTATTTTTAAAACGTTAACTGAAATCTTTGCTCGAAGCGAAAAAGAGCAAAAATCTACGCATTTAATTGCTGACGAATTAGCACAAGAGATCATTAAAAACGGTCTATAAATTTAAGCTAAAATGCAATAAAGGTGTGCAATTGCACACCTTTTGTTTATCTGTAAGTTAATGCAATTATTATTGAACAGCGGTACAATTTATTTTTAATTTTGTGCGGCAAATTATGACTTCTTCAACTTCTCTTATGCAGCCTATCGACTTCGATAATTGGCCTCGAAAGCAACATTTTGAATTATTTAAAAACTTCTCTCAGCCTTATTTTAATGTGTGTGTACGTTTAGATATTCAAACGCTATACGATTATTGTAAAACCAATCAAATTTCTTTTTTTCAAGCGTATGTGTATTGCACCTTAAAAGCTTGCTATGCATATGAGCCAATAATGCTACGTATAAATAATAGTAAGCCATGTTTACTTAATACTGTGCGTGCCAGTGTGGTTGAGCTTGCTGAAAACGATACGTTTATATTTAGTTATTTTAATTATAAAAACACGTTCAAAGAGTTTACTGCTCATGCAGAGCAGGTGGGTGAAAAAGCGAAGTCGCAACCGCTTTTTTCTGATGCGTTTGCCCAAACTGAAGGACAAGCAGATTTAATTCATATATCAGTTTTGCCATGGTTAAATTTTAGCGCATTTTCGCATGCATTTAGTGACGGTCAAAGTTTAGGGATCCCTAAACTTGTGTTTGGTCAGTATGATAAACATACAGGGACGATACCTTTAGCAATTGATGTGCATCATTCATTAATGGATGGATTGCACGTAGCAAAGTTTATAAACACGCTTCAAACTACATTTAATGACTTTTGTAACGATTTGTTAATGTAATAGAAGTAAGCCCTGTGGTAATATTTCCAGTTATTCAAAAGTTTATGTTTAGATGTAATTACGTTTAGTTACATTGGTGTCTAGTCTGTATCGCTAATTTATTAGTTAAAAAATAATTATAAAGGCTGTTTATGATGAAATGTTTAGGCATTTTATGTTCTTTGTTCGTCATATTTGTTTGTGAAGCACAAGAGCAAACGCGCTTACCGCTTAGCGATTACTTTTCTGAGACATGGAATACACGCTCAGGTTTACCTCATAATAGTATTAATAGCGTTGCTCAAACTCAAGATGGTTATTTGTGGATAGCGACTTGGGAAGGGCTAGCGCGCTTTAATGGTCAAGAATTTAAATTGTTTACTCGCTCCGAGATAAACAACCTTCCCGATTCTGGTTTACGTACACTTACACCTACAGATGATGGTGACTTATATATAGCCGGCTCAAGAGGGGGGATCAGCCTATATCATAACCGTCTTTGGGATACCCAATTTTCGGCAGCCGGTATGGTTAACCATTTATTTAAAAGTAAAGATAACGCTTTGTGGCTTGCACTTGAAAACGATGGCGTATTTTATCGTGCAGCGAATAGTAAAAAAGACATTTCGATAATAAAAAATGTGAGTGCTTATAGAATAATCGAAGATGCTAGTAATATTATATGGGCAGCAACAAGCGACGGTCTTTATAAAATTACAGATAAACACGCCACTTTAGTTACCCCTGAATATGGACTCCCTAATTCTCCTGTTTATAACTTACTTATTACGAGAGATGGACAGTTATTGATTGGCAGTGAAAAAGGAGCTTACATTTTAAATAATGAACACTTTGAGCCTGTTGACCCTCAACTAAGTACTGAATCTATTTCTAGTTTGTTGGAAGATGATCATGGTGATTTATGGTTTGGTACTATAAACAAAGGCGTATTTAGACTTAGCCCTGATGGCTTAGAGCAACTAGATTCTGAAAATGGGTTACCTGCTAACCGTATATTATCCATGCTACAAGACCGAGAAAATAGTATTTGGATAGGCACTAACGCAGGCTTGTTTAGGTTAAGAGAAGCCCCGTTTTCATATTGGACTAAAAAAAGAGGGTTAGCTGGAGATTACGTCCGAACCGTATTATCGCATTCAGATGGCAGCTTATGGATTGGAAGTAGCACTGGGCTTAATCGTCTTAATAAAAATAAGATAACCAGTTTTACTGATATAAATAAAAGCTCATCTTATTCAGTACTTAGTTTGCTTGAAGGCAAAAACGGTGAGGTTTTATTAGGAACTTACACCTCAGGCGTATTAAAAGTTGAGAACGGAGTTATTACGCCTTATTTAAATCGTGATAATGGTTTGGGCAGCAATGAAGTAAGAACGTTGCTCCTTGATTCAAAAAATCGTTTATGGATTGGTACTGCCTCTGGGCTTACTCGTGTAGAAGAAGATGGCACGTTAGTGCAATTTACTAATAAAGCAGAGCTGCCAAGTGGCTTTGTTATGGCATTGAGTGAGGATAATCAAGGCAATATATGGGTAGGAACAGGCATTGGTGTTGTTGTATTTGATATAATCACTGAGAAATTTACTATATTAAGTTTTCCTAAAAGTTTTGCTGCTGAGTATGCGTTTGGCTTTTATATAGATAAAGATTATATGTGGATGGCTACCGATCGAGGATTAGTACGCTACACATACACAACAGGCGAAATGGCTATATTAGGACGTGAGCAAGGCCTACCCGTAGATAAGTTATTTCAGGTAGTCGCTACCGAAAAATCTTTTTGGTTATCGAGTAATCGCGGCATTATTCAAATAGAAAAAAAACAGATTCAATACATTCTTAATACAGATGCAGAAAAAAAAGTGATTCCATTAGAGTATCAGCTTTATGATGAGGGTGATGGTATGCTCAGTGCTCAAGCTAATGGGGGCTCAACGCCCTCTGCTACAGCACATAATGATGGGACGCTTTGGTTTGCAACCGCAAAGGGCGTGAGCTCAGTTAAACCAGCTCGTTTACAGGCATCTACTCAAGTTTCGTTGCCCACTATTATTGAAAGCTTTTATGTTGATGGTAAACCAACCGCTTTACCATTAGATGGTGAATCGGTGTTATTGCCGCCGGGAGTATCTCGGTTATCTTTTCAGTATGCTGGGTTGAGTTTTATTATGCCTCAGCGATTAAACTTTCAGACTCGATTAGAGGGGTTTAATAACAAGTGGGTTAATCGACAACATAGTACTACAGCGGAATACACTAATTTACCGGCTGGTAGGTACACCTTTATGGTTCGTGCAGGTTATCCAAACGCAAAGTGGCAACAAAATCACAAAGTAATTAGTTTTGTTATTCAAGCACATTTTTGGCAAAAAATGAGTTTTAAATTATTTGTGTTTTTTATACTTACCTTAACCGTTTACGCTATTTATAAGTATCGTTTGTACCATTATAAACAGGTAGAAATAAAACTAATTAGCCGAGTTGAAAGCCAAACTCAAGACTTACAAAAGCAAGCTGATGCTTTTGCTTACCAAGCAACTCACGATCAATTAACCGATATGCCAAATAGGCGTGCATTTGATAGCTGGCTTGCTAAAAACTTTGCATCATTTAAAACTCAAAATAAACCACTCGCTATTGCAATAATGGATATTGATCACTTTAAACGTATTAATGATGGTTGGTCGCATATTGTTGGGGATAAAGTAATTTGTACGATAGCCCGAATTCTTAAAACAAATAGTGAAGGTGAGCAAGAAATTGCTCGTTGGGGCGGCGAAGAGTTTACACTGTTATTTCCGGGTAAAACGGCTTTTGAGGCACGCGTTATTTGCGAGCAACTTCGAGAAAATATCAGTAATAACGATTTTTCAACGGTAGCTCAAAACCTTAATGTAACGGTAAGTTTTGGTATTTCAGATTCAATTGGTATTAATGACTACGACCGATTACTATCGCGGGCAGATCAAGCACTATACAAAGCTAAAAATAGTGGTCGAAATCGCACTGAAATTATTTGATTGAAAAATGCCCTCTGCGGACATATTTATATAGAACACTTTGGCTTAGGATGCCCTCATGATAAATGGACTGTTAATTTTTATTTTAATTCTTTTCGTCGTTGTTTTTTGGCGCTGGCCATCAATTCAAACTCGACTATGGCGTAAAAAATATAGAGACTTTGCTTTAAATTCACAGCAAAAAGATATTTTATTACGCTGCATGCCTATTTATAAAAAAATGACAGATGCCGATAGAGAAAAGTTAGAGCGTCATATAACGTGGTTTTTAAATGAAAAACGCTTTGTTGGCTGTGATGGCTTAAAGCTTACACCGGCAATGAAATTGATTGTTGCTGCTGATGCGTGTGTACTGGTTTTAAATAAACCGTGGCCACTTTATAAAAATGTAAAAGAAATTTTATTATATCCAAGTGCTTATTACGCGCCGCAATCAACTCGCGATAGTGCAGGGCTTGTGAGTTACCATAATACAGTGCGGTTAGGCGAATCTTGGCCTGGCGGGACGCTTGTACTAAGTTGGCACGATGTGCTTGAAGGAAATCGCTTGCCTAGTGATGGGCATAATTTGGTTTTTCACGAATTTGCACATCAACTCGATCAAGAAACAGGTAAAACCACAGGCACACCACTTTTAAAAAGCTCAGCAGATTACAAAGAATGGGGGCGAGTATTTAGTCGTGCGTTTACGCAGTTAAAAAGCCATGTTGCCTATAGCATGCCGCATGTTATTCACAGTTATGGTGCAACTAATGAAGCGGAGTTTTTTGCTGTGCTCACCGAGACCTTTATTGAAAAACCAGCTGAACTTCGACGCTACGATCCTGAAATTTATAGTATGTTGGTTAATTACTATCAATTTGACCCTATTGTTTGGCATTAAACTTAATAAACTGCGCTTTATCATATAATGCTGGCAAGTCTCGCTTGTTTTTGTTGCAATCATGTAAAATAGTTTTACCTGCAACAATAACAAGCGAGAAACGCATGAAAAAAATGCTTCATACAGTATTGGCACTATCTGTGTCATTAGCAGTAGGGCAAGTGAATGCCACAGAAGAAGATGAACAAAAATGGCAAGTAGATTCACCTAAAGGGCAGTTTGTAGATGCTGCTATAAGTGTTGAGCAAGGCACTTGGATGAATATTGATATTAGCCCCGATGGTAAAACCGTTGTGTTTGACTTACTTGGCGATATTTACACCATGGCGATGAGTGGCGGTACAGCGACAAAACTTACATCCGATATTGCATGGCAAATGCAGCCCCGTTTTAGCCCAGATGGAAAACATATTGCGTTTACCTCAGATCAAGGTGGTGGCGATAACATTTGGATAATGGACTTAAAAGGTGAAAACCAAACAGCCGTTACCGACGAAACCTTTCGTTTATTAAATAGCCCTGCATGGAGCCCCGATGGTGATTATTTAGTTGCTCGTAAACACTTTACGGCTAGTCGTTCACTTGGTGCAGGTGAAGTATGGCTTTACCATAAAGCGGGTGGCAAAGGAGTACAACTTACTAAACGTGAGAACGATCAAAAAGATTTAGGTGAGCCTATGTTTTCGCCTGATGGTCGTTATGTATACTTTTCACATGATGCGACACCAGGTAAAACATTTCATTATTCAAAGGATTCTGTAGCAGGTATTTATAAAATTAAACGCTACGACCGTGAAACAGGTGAAATTGAAACCGTGATTGATGGTATGGGCGGCGCAATAAGACCAACACCGTCTCCTGATGGTAAAAAACTTGCTTATATAAAACGTGATGATTTTCAAACCAGCCTGTATTTATACGATTTAACTAGCGGTGAGCACACTAAGCTTTACGATAAGCTTGAGCGTGATATGCAAGAAACATGGGCTATTCACGGGGTTTATCCAACCATTGCATGGACACCAGATAATGAAGAACTGGTATTTTGGGCTGGTGGAACAATTCATAAGCTAGATGTTGAAGACAAATCTGTAAAAACCATTCCTTTTAAAGTACAAACTACTAAAAAAATCCAAAAAGCAGTCCGTTTTACACAAAACTTAGATACCGATGAGTTTGAAGTAAAAATGTTGCGTAATGTGCAAGTAAGCCCAGATGGAAAAACCGCAATTTTTGAAGCGCTTGGGCACATTTATAAGCGTGATTTAGAATCAGGAAAAATTAAGCGTTTAACAAAGCAAACTGATCATTATGAATTATTCCCGCAGTACTCCCGCGATGGTAAAAAAATAGTTTACACCACATGGGACGATAACAAACAAGGGTCAGTGAGAGTTGTGTCTGCACGCAGTGGTCGTGGCGATATAATTACTAAAGAGCCTGGCAAGTACGTAGAGCCAACGTTTAGTCCAGACGGTAAAACGGTTGTTTACCGAAAAGCGACAGGTGGCAGTATTTTAAACCCTAAATGGTCACTTAATCCGGGGGTTTATAGTGTAAGCGTTAAAGGCGGTAAAAGTGAGCTTATTTCAAAGAGTGGTTATCAACCACAATTTGGTGCAGCGAATGATCGTGTTTATATAATGAGCCCTTGGCCAAAGCCAACATTGAGTGTAGTGGAGCTTGAAAGTAAAAAAGTTCGTAAATTATATGAATCAGAACATGCTACTGAATTTAGAGTATCGCCAGATGGGCAGTACTTAGCTTTTGCTGAGCGCTTTAAAGTGTATGTAACGCCACTTGTTGAAAGCGGTAAAACAATTAATATTGGTCCTAAAGACAGCCAATTTCCTATAGAGCAGCTATCGGTACGTGCTGGTGAAAATATTAGTTGGAGCGCTAAAAGTAACAAACTTTACTGGACATTAGGTCCTGAACTTTATCATGCAAGCCTTGACGGTATGTTTGCTATTAACAGCGCAGACGATAGCGATTTTAAAGTTAAGAGTGGCGAAAGCATTGGCTTTAGTAAAAAAATGGCTGAGCCAAAAGGTATGATTGCGCTTACTGGCGCAAAAATTATTACTATGGATGGCGAAAAAGTTATTGAAAATGGTGTAATTATAACTGATGGCAAGCATATTAAAGCAATCGGCGCAGCCAGTGATATAAGCATTCCTAAAGATGCAGAGGTTATTGATGTAACAGGTAAAACAATAATGCCTGGTATTGTTGATGCTCATGCACATGGCTCGCAAGCAAGTGATGAAATTATACCTGAGCAAAACTGGAAAAATTTTGCAGGTTTAGCATTGGGTGTAACTACAATTCACGATCCATCAAACGATACCTCAGAAATATTTACAGCAAGTGAAATGCAAAAAGCCGGCATGATTGTCGGACCACGTATTTTCTCAACAGGCACTATTTTATATGGAGCTAATATGCCAGGTTATACTTCGCATATTGACTCGTTAGATGATGCTAAATTTCACTTAGAGCGTCTAAAAAAAGTAGGTGCGTTTAGTGTTAAGTCGTATAACCAGCCTCGCCGTGAGCAGCGCCAACAAGTTATCGAAGCAGGTCGTGAGCTTGAAATGATGGTAGTACCAGAAGGCGGCTCATTATTACAACATAATCTAAGTATGATTGTTGATGGGCATACAGGTATTGAGCATTCAATCCCTGTAGAGCACATATACGACGATATAAAGCAGTTATGGTCGCAAAGTGATGTAGGTTACACACCTACGCTTGTAGTGGCTTATGGTGGCATTTGGGGTGAAAATTACTGGTACGATAAAACTGATGTATGGAATCATCCGCGTTTAAGTAAATTTGTGCCTAAAAACCAATTATTACCGCGTTCTATGCGCCGAGTTAAAGCGCCCGATCATCACTATAACCACTTTAATAACGCACGAGTTGCTGCTGAACTGCAAGATTTAGGTGTTCTGGTTAACTTAGGTGCACACGGTCAGCGTGAAGGATTAGGTGCACACTGGGAAATGTGGATGTTTGCACAAGGCGGTATGACATCACTTGAAGCTATACGTGCATCGACAATCGATCCGGCTAAGTATTTAGGGCTTGATAAAAACGTAGGATCACTTGAAGTTGGCAAGCTTGCTGATTTAATGGTTATTGATGGCGATCCACTTAAAAACATTCGTGATTCAGACAAAATCGATTACACCATGATCAATGGTCGATTATTCAATGCCGAAACAATGAATGAAGTAGGTAAAAAAGAACGCCAACGACTTTACTTCGAAAAGTTATAATTTATTTTTAATCTTTTTAAAAGCGGCTATTAGCCGCTTTTTTTAGCTTTGTATTATGTGTTTTAGCAAAGTAACGTTTGGAATAATAATAGGTTGAATATGCATTACACGCGCTTGGCATATTAACCCTTCTTTAAGAGTTAGTAAGGTGTGTGCAATTTCTAATGCTTTAGCTTTATTACTTTTAAGTTCAGGTGTAGCGAGTAAAGCGACTAAAATTATGTCTAATATAGTCTGTTTATGTTGTATACACTGCTTTGCTATAGGGTGTTCAGCGATTGGGTATTCAGCAGCGGTATTTATAAAAAAACAGCCATGAAAATTTCCAAGCTCAGGTACTTTGTTGGCAAACCATAGCTCTAACCCTGCAAATATTGAAGTGGCTATCTCTAAAGCATGAGGTTTATCACAGCGTTTTTTAAACCATTTATTAAAACGCTCATCTCTTTTAGTTAAACATGCACAAATTAACTCATCTTTGCTAATAAAATGATTATAGAGTGTTTTTTTAGCTACTTTAGATACCGTTAAAATTTCATTAATACCAACTGCGTGCAAGCCCTTGGCGTAAAACAAATTAAGTGCGGTATCTATAATATGTTCTTGTTTAGTCATTTACTCTCCTAGAAAACAAATATTGACATGAGTAGACCGAATTGTCTACCCTACATAGGTAGACAGCTCTGTCTACTTTTAGGGGGGAGGTTAAAGTGAATTCAATTAATATTAAATCAGCCTGTTTTGCCGGCATTTTTTCTGCATTAGTACTGGGCTTTTTAGCATGGTTAAGCAATGTTGGAGATTATGGGTTGTGGTTAATGGCACCATTTGGTGCAACGGCGGTACTTGTATTTGGTATTTCGGATAGTCCATTAGCACAGCCAAAAAATGTAATTGTTGGCCATTTGATTACAGCGTTTGTAGGAGTTGTATTTGTAACTTATATTGGCGATAGTAGCGTATCAATTGCATTGGCTGTTGGGATTGCAATTACACTGATGATGCTAACAAAAACAGTGCATCCAGCAGCGGGTGCTAATCCAATTTTAATTATTGTATCTGGACAGAGTTGGGATTTTTTGATCATGCCTGTATTAGTCGGTACGGTGTTTATTGTTATTTGTGGTTTTGCGGCAAAATGGCTTCTGACTTTTTCAATAAGTAACAAACATAAAAAAACCGCTTAACGCGGTTTTTTTAAAGTCACAGTGAGTTGATTAAACAACACCGCGCGGTAAGCGGCAGTCGTGATCTTTACGTGCTAATTCAACAATCCAAGACTCCTCAGCTGTGTAACCTTCTTTGTTTTCGGTAACAACAGTGAATGGCGCTTTTTTCTGTGTTTTAGCTGGTGCAGCTGCTTTAGTTTTTTTCGTTTTAGCCGTTTTACCAGAATTTAACTTTTTAGTTAATTCTGCTACGTCAGCTAGGCGTAAATTTTTACCGCCATCAATGCTATACCAGCCTGGTTTAGTTGTGATTTCAGGTTTTTTACCATTGGCAGTTTCGTACGCTGCTTCAAAGGCAGATAACACTTCTGTTTTGTCTAGTTTGCTCATCAGAGACCCTATACGTTGTTAACACAGATAAAGAAGCCGTATTTATACCTATTTTAGAATAGTTTTTCAATTTTTTGCGATTTTCCTTTCATTTTAATCATTAAAACGCCAAAATTTGTACAAAATTCAGTGTTAAGTAAGGTAAGTTGTATGCAACGTCGAGAATTTGACCAACTTCTAAATGGTATTTTAAAACCCCACACAATTAAAGATTTTTGCCCGAATGGCTTACAAGTTGAAGGCAAAAACGAGATAAAAAAAATAGTTACAGGTGTAACAGCAAGCCAAGCATTGATTGATGCTGCAATTGAGCAAAAAGCAGATGCTATTTTGGTTCATCATGGCTATTTTTGGAAAGGTGAAACGCAACAAATTACAGGAATGAAAAAACGTCGTATAGGTGCGCTATTAGCAAATGATATTAATTTATTTGGCTATCATCTACCGCTCGATGTTCATCCTGAAATTGGTAATAACGCACAACTTGCAAAGTTATTAGATATTGAAATTGAAGCAGGGCTTGAGCCTGTTGCGAATAGTGTGGCGATGAAAGGGCGTTTAAAAACCCCTTTAAGTGGAGAGGAGTTTGCGAACAAAATTGCAAAAGTACTTAATCGTATACCACTCACAAGTTTAGTGCGCTCAGCTAAAATTGAAACAATTGCATTATGCACAGGTGGCGGGCAAGGCTATATTGATCTTGCTGCAGAGCAAGGTATTGATGCGTATTTAACGGGTGAAGCATCGGAGCAAACAATTCATAGCTCTCGAGAGCAAAATATTGATTTTTTTGCAGCTGGACATCATGCAACTGAGCGTTATGGGATTAAAGCCTTGGGCGAGTTACTTGCCCAAGAACATGGCTTTGACGTGACATTTATAGATATAGATAACCCAGTTTAATACTAATTAGCAAAGGTATTTAATACCAATCGGCATGAGTACTTAAATAATTTAACGAATTAAATCTCTAGATAACACCGTTAAAAATTTTTATTTAGAACAACTGGATATAAAATTTTTTAACTTGTTATAGTGCAATTCTTTTATCGTTAAATAGAACCCATATTTAAGCAGATTGGTATAAACGGGTTAATTTATTCATGGATCTAGTATTTAAGTCTATTAAAGTAATTAAATTAATAAAAACTAAAGCGCTTCTGGGTCTATCCAGCGGCGTATGCTTATCCAAGCATTCCCTATTATTTCGTGGCTGTATTGTGTAACCACAAATAATGCATGAGCATTAGGGATAAATTGTTTATGCCACGGTAGAGCTGCAAAGTTATGATAATCGGTTGCTGCGGTTATTACTTCAACACCTTGAGCATTAAATAAGTCTTTGGCACGAGGCATATGCAGTACAGATGTAACTAATGCAACGTTATAGTCGACTAATTTTGGTGCCAATAATTTTGCTTCCTCAGCAGTATCAGTAGCGCTCGCATTTTGAGCGAGCCGATTTTTATTAACCCCTAACGTAATTGCTGTTTTATACATTAGTTCGCTATTAGTTATATTTTCGTGCCCTGCACCTGACACAATAAGTTGTGCATTAGGGTAATGCTTTGCAAGTTTTACCCCTTCAACTAAACGTGTGAGTGCACAATTACCAAGTTGGTTATTTGCGCTTAGGGACGGGTTTGGATTTATGTCGCATCCTAGTACCACTATTTTATCTATTTTAGGGTGCTTTAATGAGTTAAAAGCGAGTGAGGGGGACTCGTTATTTTTTAAAATTAAATTAGTAACAAAAGGAGTACTTAGTAAAAGTAAGATAAGTACACTTAAAGAAGATAAAAACAGTGCTGATTTTGAACCTTTAAATGCAAAGAAAAGCGCAATAAATGCGAGTAGACCAAATAGAGGGAGTGGCATTAATAAGCCGCCGAGTAATTTTTTAAAAACAAGCATAATGAGTAATATAAAAAGCTAAGTTAGTGTTTATATTACTCATAAGCTAAGTGTTTATCGACCGTTATTTAACTTACAGGTATTTAAAAAGTGGCGGTAAACAGGGTTATCTTTCATATCTTTTTTCATTGCCAAATACATTGGGCGTGTTAACCCAAGTGCTCCCAAAGGAATAGATTTAATTAAGCCTTGGCTTTCATAAGGTGTAACAAGCCAATCAGGTAATGCAGCAACTCCCATTCCAGCACTAACAAGCTGAAAAATAAGTAGCCCTTGATCAACTGTTTTTAACGTACCATCGAAGCGTGCATTTTGAATAAAGTGTTTAAAAATATCTTGGCGTTCACGTGGTATTGGATACGAAATAATAGTTTCGTTTTTTAAATCAAGCGCTGTTACATACGCTTTTTTAGCTAAATCGTGATCTGGAGCCACAATCAGTTTAAGTTTAAAGTCGAATAAATGCGCATATTCTAATTTATCTGGCTCACGTATATCAGATGTTAAAACTAAATCTAGTTCGTCATTTAACAAATCAGGAATAGCGTCGTAGCTAAAACCACGCTCGTAATCAATTTTTATGTCAGGCCAAAAGTTATTAAATTCTTTAATAGTAGGAAGTAACCAATGAAAACATGCATGGCACTCAACACTCAAGCGAAGTTGAGAGATTGGCTGATTTAAACTTTCTTTTAATCGGCACTTTGTTGCTTCTACTTTTGGTAATATTTCGTTAGCAAGCTCGAGTAATAACATTCCTTGTGGGGTAAATCGTACCGGCTGAGTTTTACGCTCAAATAGTTGGCAATCCAGTTTATTCTCTAGATCTTTGATTTGATGCGATAAAGCTGATTGCGTTAAAAACAGCTCTCGTGCTGTATTAACCAAAGATCCAGTTTCTTTTAGGGTAGCAATAGTTTTTAAGTGTTTAAGACCAATCATCTTTAAAAATTCTCATGGTAAAAGTGAGTTCAGCTCAGATTAACTACATACTACGCTTTTATAAAAAACGTTTCAACGTCTAGATGGCTAAAATTTAGGGTGTTTATCGTTATTTAGCACTTAAACATTAAGTTTATTAATTATGTAAATTACTTTTCGACTGATTTGATAAGTTGTAGGTGAGTTTACTTCATGTTAAATCTGAAAATATATTAATTGCGTGACGAAATGCATCTACATAAATTTTAGCCACCAAAACAGGTTGAAAGGTATAGGTAATAGCAAAGTTAGTGAAATAAAATTACTTAAGTTGAGCTCCAATTACTTAATACAAGAAAAGTTAATTAGGTTGGAAAGTCTAAGTATTATTCATAGGTTGGATCTTAAGGAATAAAACTTGAAAACATGCTCTGAATTTGATCTGATAGTAATCGCCAAACCACTATCTATCCCAAAAGCAGAGCATGAATAAATATAATACTGAGTTAAACAAAATA
>NZ_JADYXF010000007.1:0-125126 GCF_015864385.1 Pseudoalteromonas sp. SWXJZ94C | reverse complement strand
CAGGTTCAATTCCAAAGAAATTAAGGGCAATGCGAGAACGAGTGAAACGTTATATTCTTCCAGAAAAAAGAAAACGGCCCAAAAGTAGGACCGTTCGGATTTCAAAAACTCGGTACACCATTAAGTCAAAGCATGCTTAACTGAATGGTGTTAAGCATATAGCTGGCTTTTTAATATTTACAAAAAAGTACTATTAACTTTTTTGTTTACTGTGTTTTTTACCCATACGCTTTTGCATTTTTTCAAACTTTTCACGTTGCTCTGTGTTTAGCACTTGCCATACTTGGTGTTGAGTTTTTAATTTAATTAAACCCATTTCTTCACCTTTTTCGTGGCGTTGTGTTAATAATTCTTTTGCTGCATTTTCGTCAAACGTAGCAGCCGATAATAATGCATCCATTTTAGCTTTATTAGCTGTGCGCTGTGCTTTACGCGCTTCTTTATCGGTGCCTCTTAACGCTTGCATTTGCGTTTTTTGCGCTTCAAAAATAGCCTTTAATTTAGTTTGCTGCTCATCTGTTAGCTCAAGTTTGTCAGCACCGCGCTCAGAAAGTAAAAAGCGTGCTGGTGAATTACCTTGTCTATGCCCGTCGCCTTTAGCCATTACGCTACTAGCACCAAGTGTTGCTGTTGCTAGGCCAAAAACAAGTACTAATTTTGAAAGTGTATTTAATTTAGTCATAATCGTTACCTTACTATTGGTTGTACTATTAATTGCATTATTGATTGGGCTATTAATAAAACGAGGTTGGTTGTAAGTCCTCAATCAGCTGAGTTAACTATACCTTCTTCAATGCAAAGTAACGCAAAGCAGTGTAAAGGTTGTGTAAAGATTCACTTTTGCACTATTTAGGGCGTAAAATAACGCTATAAACAACTCTAAGGGTTTGTAAATGAAACTATTAATGATTGATGACGATACGGGTCTTTGTGAACTATTAAGCGAATACTTAACCGCTCAAGGCTTTGAAATACAAAGTGTACACGACGGTGAGCAAGGCTTAAAGTTAGCGCAAACTAATGACTATGCACTTATATTACTTGATGTAATGCTACCTACCCTTGATGGCTTTGAAGTACTTAAACAACTTAGGCAAACAAAGTTAACCCCAGTAATTATGCTTACTGCAAAGGGTGAAGACTTTGACCGTATTTTTGGTTTAGAGCTAGGCGCTGACGATTACATACCTAAACCATTTAATCACCGAGAATTACTTGCACGCGTTAAAGCAATTACACGACGCATAGAACATATTAATAGCCTCAATGTCACCACAAGTAGCAAACTACTGGTTAACGGTATAACGGTTAATTTAGCCTCGCGAGAAGCCGCTATTGATAATAATGTGCTCACACTAACCGGCACTGAATATGAAATACTTGCCTTACTTTGTAAAAGTGCGGGCGAGGTGGTCAGTAAAGAGTTAATTAGTGAAGAAGTGCTTGGTCGCCGTTTAGCATCATTTGACCGATCTATTGATATGCATGTAAGTAATATCCGTAAAAAAATAGCTGAGCACATATCAACAGAACGAATTAAAACAATGCGAGGCACTGGCTATGTATTCATCCAAGGCGAATAAGCCCACTTTGTTTTCTTGGCTTAAGCATCCTAACCACTATTTATTTTTTAAAATATTTATATGGTTTTGGTTGACTATAATAGGCACTGTTGCAGCGTTGGTATTTTTAAGTAATATTACAGCGATTAATGCAGTAACCAACGAGCCATTACATGGACCAATGGAAAAAAACTTAATTTATACCGCTAAAAATATAGAGCGCTCAGTAATAAAACATAAGCGTACACTTAACGATATGCTATCTCACCCTCGCCTTTCAAAACGCAAATTGCTGTATTTAAGTGCTGAACAATCAGAGGACTCTTTAACCAATAAAGAAGTCCCAATTGATGTCGATTTAAGCTTACTTAATTTTACAAAAAATATGTCACCGCAAATTATTTTTACAGAAAAATACCAGGCTTTTGGTCCAATAAAAATAACAGTACCAGCGGGCGATTTTTATCTATACGAAATAGATATGAACCACCAACAACCTCTTTTTATTCGTTTAAAGTTAATGCCTGGCTGGATGAAAGTATCTATCGCTATTTTTGCCTCCCTTATTTTAAGTTTTTTATTTAGTCGCAATTTAATTGCACCTATAAATAGCCTAAAAAAAGCCGCTGTTAAACTCTCTAGCGGAGATTTAAGCGCAAGGGCTGCCATTTCTATAAATCGAAAAGATGAGTTAGGTGTATTAGGTCGCGACTTTAACAGCATGGCTAATCAATTGGAGCTGTTAATTAGCTCTCAAAAACGTTTACTTGCCGATATATCTCACGAATTACGCTCCCCCCTTACGCGTTTAAAAATGGCAACGGGGCTTGCACAAATGCAAGCAAACGAAGCAAGCCAATCGTATTTACTACGCATTGAAAAAGAAGCTAATCAGCTTGATAAAATGATTACCGATGTATTACAAGTTTCACGCTTAGAGGCAAAAAGCCAGGCGCTTTCATTACATACGCAATCTCTGCAAATTATTGTTGAGCATGTTCTTAACGATGCACAATTTGAAGCCAAACAAAATAATAAGCAACTGCAAATAAGTGGTAGTGCAGAGGTAAATATTGACTGCGATGAAACCCTTATAGCCAGCGCACTTGAAAATTTATTACGCAATGCAATAAAATACGCCAAAAACACCATCAGCATTAGCCTAAAGCACAGTGACGCTATATATATAGAAATTTGTGATGATGGTCCGGGTGTACCTAATGATCAGCTTAACAAGCTATGTGAGCCGTTTTTTAGACAATCTGATGCGAGAGATCGTGTTAGTGGTGGCACAGGCTTAGGTTTAGCTATCGCTAAAAATGCGATTACCGCACATGGCGGAAATTTAGTGTTATCAAATAAAAAGCAAGGTGGCCTTTGTGCTAATATTACGTTGCCAATAATAAAAGAGTAAACCATGTTTTATAGTAGTGAGAGCGAACTTAAAAGTAATCAATCGGCCATTAACAGCTTTTATGATAATACGCTGATTAAGTCTTATTTAAGTACGCCTTGCGGGCAACTTTTTTACGCTTATGCTAAGCCAAATAATGCGCATACGGCTATTGTAATTAGTTCCGGACGCATTGAAGGGCTCGATAAATACAAAGAGCTATTGTGGGAGCTTTATAATAATAACTTTGCTGTATTTATAGTCGATCATCAAGGGCAAGGTCGCTCTTATCGTCATTTAAAAAATAAGCATAAAGGTTATGTAAAATGCTTTAAAAATTACAGTCTCGATTTTGATTTATTTAATGCAAAAATTGTGGACACTTATTGGCAAGGCAAAAAGGTATTAGTTAGCCACTCAATGGGGGGCGCTATTGCATTTGATTACTTAGCACATTTTGAGCATAGCTATAGTGGCGCTTTTTTATCGGCTCCAATGCTCGACATTTACACAAAAGGCACACCTAAGCCGTTAGCTAAATTAGTTGCAAGTAGCGCAAATTTACTAGGTTTTCAGTACAGTTATGCACTTGGGCAAACAGATTATAGCCCAATTGATTTTGCGTTAAATGTTTTAACAAGTAGTCAAATACGTTACGATTTATTTAGGCAAACTTACCAAAAAGATTCAATGTTGCAGTTAGGTGGGGTTACCTATGGTTGGTTACATACCGCTTTTTCGTTTATATCTTCAATAGATAGATTAGCCGTTAATATTCCACTTTATATTGCCAGCGCACAAAACGACGAAGTAGTCGATAACAACGCACAATATACACTAGCAAAAAGGCACAAAAATACAGTAATCGAGAGCTTTGCTGGTGCTAAACACGAACTATTTTTTGAACGTGACGAAATACGCCAACCGTTATTAACTAGCTTGTATACATTTTGTGAGTCAGTTACGGCTTAACAAGCAGCTATTTTCAACACTAATTCCCTTGAATTTACTTGCTAGAAAAAAGTAAGTTTAAATAGCATTATGGTTCAATGTATTCACAAACCGCTTAATCAGAGGTCAGGTTAAGCACCGACAATGGGTCTAGGTGAATTAATATATCAACCTCAGATTCAAACTCTTTTGCGATTAATGCTTCAACTTCGTCAGCAATATTGTGCGCACGAATAAGCGTTAAGTTGTCATCTAGCTCTAAGTGCATTTGAATAAATTTTACTTTCCCGCCTTGGCGTGTGCGAATGTCATGCACACCATGTACATCGCTATGCGCTTTAGCTATGTCTAAAATGCTTTGCTTTTCATCATCAGGGAGTTCTTTATCCATTAAGTGATCGGCGCTATCGCGGGCTATATCCCAACTGTTATAAATTAAGTAACCTGCAACGCCAATAGCAAAAATAGGATCGGCATACAACACGCCATAATAAGCTAGTAAAATGGCAAGTAGTACTGCTGTATTTAAAATTAAATCGCCTTTGTAATGCACCGAATCTGCTTTTATTGCTATTGAATCGGTGTATTTAACTACTTTATTTTGTACATAAACAATAACAAGCGTACAAGCAATTGCAAAAACACTCACCCAAACACCCAATAAAGAGTGGCTAAGTACAACAGGGTTAAATAAACGTTCAATACCATGAAATGCCAGTAAACAAGCCGAGCCTGCAATAAACGCTGCTTGCCCTAATCCAGCTAATGCCTCTGCTTTACCATGACCAAACCGGTGATCGTCATCAGCAGGACGCAGTGCATAACCTAATACCAATAAGCTCATTGCCGTGGCTGTAATATCCATTAATGAATCGGTTAACGAGCCAAGCATTGAAGCCGACCCCGATGCAAGCCATGCCCATGCTTTTGCTGCAATCATTAAACTTACCATTACCATGGTAACAATACTGGAAGTTTTAACCCAAAATTCGTAACTGCGGTTATGCACGTTTTTATCCGCTAATAAGAGTATTCAATGGCTTGAGTATATCATTTTTTTGAAGGGTTTCGTGTATACTGAAAGCCGTTAAACTACAGATTATTTAAAAGGCTTATTATGCTGGATATTGTTTTATACCAACCTGAAATACCTCCTAACACGGGTAATATTATTCGCCTATGTGCAAATACTGGCTACGCATTACATTTAATTGAGCCATTAGGTTTTGAATGGGACGATAAACGCGTAAAACGTGCAGGTCTTGATTACCATGAGTTTAGCCATGTGCAACGCCATGCTTCATTTGAAGATTATCTTGAAAAGTGCAAACCAAAAAAAATATATGCATGCACCACTAAAGGCAGCCAATTTCATCATGAAGCAAGTTACGAAGCTGGTGATTGTTTAGTATTTGGACCAGAAACACGCGGTCTTCCTGACGAGATGATTCAAGCTTTGCCAAATGAGCAACGTGTCCGCATTCCTATGCAAGCAAATAGCCGTAGTATGAATCTATCTAACGCGGTAGCTGTATTTGTTTACGAATCGTGGCGTCAGCTAGGTTTTCCTAACGCGCAGTAAATAGCTTTGAGCTAAACAACAAAAAACCGACATAATTGTCGGTTTTTTAGTTTTATAAATGCTTATAAATTTATTCAGAACGTTGCTCTCGACCCAATAGCGCCATTGCTGCTTCTTTCATATCTTTATTTTCATAAAGTACTTTATAAATTTGCTCAGTGATCGGCATTTCTACACCGGTACGTTGCGCTAATAAATATACTTCTTTGGTGTTCCTAAAGCCTTCAACTACTTGACCAATTGACTCAATGGCAGCATCTACGCTTTCACCTTTACCTAACGCTAAACCAAATCGACGATTACGAGACTGATTATCAGTACAGGTGAGTATTAAGTCCCCCAGCCCTGCCATTCCCATAAAGGTTTCTGGTTTTGCGCCCAGTGCACAACCTAATCGTGTAAGTTCAGCAAGCCCACGTGTAATAAGTGCTGTACGTGCATTTGCGCCAAAACCTACACCATCCGAAATACCTGCGCCAATTGCAATTACATTTTTAACAGCGCCACCAAGTTGTATGCCAATAAAATCATCATTGTTATACACACGAAATGAACGTCCACAATGAAGTAAATCAGCTAACTGCTGAGCAAACTCAGTAGAAGTAGAAGACACCGAAATAGCTGTAGGTGAACCCATCGCCATTTCTTTTGCAAATGTTGGACCCGAAAGTACCGCTAATGGAATGTCACCGCCAAGTTCTTGCAAAGCAACTTCTTGCAGTAAACGACCAGTATTTGGTTCAAGCCCTTTAGTTGCCCATGCTAACTTTGCACCCTTTTGTAACGCTGGTTTTATTTGCTTAAGCGTATCGCCAAAGGCATGGCTTGGCACAACAACAAGAACAATAGGACTACTGGCAACAGCACGTTGTAAATCGGCTTCTAAAGATAGAGTATCTGGGAATGGAGCATCAGGTAAGTAACGTTGATTTTTCCGCTCAGCTGCAAGCGTGGCAACGTCGTCGCTATTTCTACCCCAAAGAGTCACATTATGACCATTTCGGGCTAAACAAATAGCAAGGGCGGTGCCATAAGACCCCGCCCCTAATACAGTAACAGCTGTCGTTGCTGTACTCATAAATTACGCGTCTGCTGTAACCTGGTCAGCTGGCGCAGTACGTTGTTGCATGTACTGTGCAAACAATGCGTCAAAATTTACTGGCGCAAGGTTAAGCTGTGGGAAAGTACCACGGTTAACTAGGTTTGATACTGCTTCACGTGCATATGGGAATAACACGTTAGGACAAAATGCACCGAGCATATGCGCTAGTTGTGCTTCTTCAACATCAGCAATAGTAAAAATACCCGCTTGTTGAATTTCACATAAAAACGCAGTTTCTTCACCAAGAGAAGCTGTAACAGTTAGTGCTAAAACAACTTCAAATACACCTTCGTCTAACTTGTTAGAGCGAGTGTCTAAGTCTAGCTTAACTTCTGGTGTCCATTCTTTTTGAAAAATAGCCGGTGAATTTGGCGTTTCAAACGACACATCTTTAGTGTAAATACGTTGAATAGTAAATTGTGCGCCGCTTTCTTGGGCTGCTACGTTTTGGTTTTCTTCGTTCATTGTTATTCCTAACTTGTTCGTTATTATAATTAAATTAAGCGCTTAGCTTAGCGTCAAGTTTACCTTGCGCTTCAATAGCCATCATGTCGTCGCAGCCACCGATATGTTCATCATTAATAAAAATTTGCGGTACTGTGCTTGCGCCGCCTGCTTTAGCAATCATTTCATCGCGTAGCTCAGGCTGAACACCAATATCTATATTTGTATATTCTACGCCTTTGCTATTTAAAAGCGAAAGTGCGCGCTGACAAAATGGACAATACGCTTTGGTGTATAAAACAACATTACTCATAATAAATCCTCTATCGGTCTAGCTAAAAATGATTAGCGACCTGTTGTAGTTGGTAAGCTGGCAGATTGCCATGCACCCATGCCACCGGCTAATAAGTAAACACGTTCAAAACCGGCTTTACTCATAGCGGCTGCAGTACCTTGGGCAGTCATACCTGTAGTACATACTATTATAATGGGTTTAGTCTTGTACTTTTCAAGGCTTGAAAAGTCAGATTGTTTAGCTTTTTCTGGAACTAAGTGTTCTGCACCCGAAATATGCCCAACTTTAAACTCTTTTTGTGCACGTATATCTATTACCTGACCATCATCGCGGTTAATAAGTAACGTAAGTTGCTGAGGGTTTATTTGGCGAACGGCTGAAAGCTTACTTTTTATCCAGCCACTAACGATAAGAAATACAATACCAACCCAAGCAAGGCTTAAAATTGGGTGATTGGTGATAAATTCAATATATTGATCCATTCGACTTCCACTATAAATTACATCCTAAAACGCTATGTTTTAGATATTTTAGACTTGAACCACGCAAGTATACCCAAACCAACTTAAAATGCGAGTTTAGGGACTGTTTAAAAGTACATAAAACGCCCCATATATAAGTTATCCAGCGTGCATTAACGACTTTACTTTATATCGCACAATGAAAAATTTTAATATGCTGTTTTGATTGCTGATCCTAGCTACAAAACACGGTATGCTAAAGCGAGACAGGTGCCAATTATTCAGGAGCTACTATGACAGAACATAAAAAACCACTGGTATTAATGATTTTAGACGGTTGGGGATACCGCGAAGATGAGCAAAGTAACGCTATTCTTGCAGCAAACACGCCGGTATTAGACGATTTATGGGCTACACGCCCTCATACATTAATTTCAGCCTCAGGTTTTGATGTTGGTCTTCCTGATGGTCAAATGGGCAACTCAGAAGTTGGCCATGTAAATTTAGGCGCAGGACGTGTTGTTTATCAAGATTTTACTCGCATTACTAAAGCAATTAACGATGGCGAATTTGATTCAACGCCAGCACTTGTAGAAAATATAGATAAAGCCGTTAAAGCAGGTAAAGCTGTACATATTATGGGACTACTGAGCCCCGGCGGTGTGCACAGTCACGAAGATCATATTGTGGCAAGCATTGAACTTGCTGCAAAACGTGGTGCAAAAGAAGTGTACTTTCATGGCTTTTTAGACGGCCGCGATACACCTCCTCGCAGCGCTAAAGAATCAATTGAGCGCATTGAAG
Organism: Pseudoalteromonas sp. SWXJZ94C; assembly: GCF_015864385.1. Taxonomy (NCBI): domain Bacteria; kingdom Pseudomonadati; phylum Pseudomonadota; class Gammaproteobacteria; order Alteromonadales; family Pseudoalteromonadaceae; genus Pseudoalteromonas; species Pseudoalteromonas sp. SWXJZ94C. Next base: position 116,532 of record NZ_JADYXF010000007.1, on the reverse strand, counting down.
CGTTATTTGCAAAACTCAAATGTGGTCGATTAGCCTCATTAGTTGGTCGTTATTATGCAATGGACAGAGATAATCGTTGGAACCGCGTAGAAAAAGCCTACAACGTAATTGCATTAGCCGAAGGCGACTTTAATTATGACAATGGCGTAACAGCTCTTGAAGCAGCTTATGAGCGCGACGAAAACGACGAGTTTGTAGCCGCAACAACTATTGTACCTAAAGGCGCTAAATCAGCCGCTATAAATGATGGCGACACACTTATATTTGCTAACTTTAGAGCCGACAGAGCCCGAGAAATCACACGTGCTTTTGTTGAACCAAGCTTTGATGGATTTACTAAAAAAAGTACGCCTAAGCTGAGCGCATTTGTAATGATGACAGAATATGCTGCCGATATTGATGCGCCAGTAGCATTTGGTCCTACGCCTTTAGTTAATGTACTTGGCGAGTGGTTTGAAAAACATGGCAAAACACAGTTACGTATTTCAGAAACCGAAAAGTACGCACATGTTACGTTTTTCTTTAGTGGTGGACGAGAAGATGAGTTTAAAGGCGAAACGCGCGAGCTAATTCCTTCACCTCAAGTAGCAACGTATGACTTACAACCTGAAATGAACTCAGAAATGCTAACCGATAAGCTAATAGCAGCAATTAAAAGCGGTAAATACGACGCCATTATTTGTAACTACCCTAATGGCGATATGGTTGGTCATTCTGGTGTATTTGAAGCAGCAGTTAAAGCATGTGAAGCTGTAGATAGTTGCATTGGTCGAGTTGTTGATGCGCTTACAGAATTTGGTGGTGAGGCATTAATAACGGCCGATCATGGTAACGCAGAGCAAATGGCAAACCTTAAAACAGGTCAAGCGCACACTGCACATACTAGCGAACCAGTTCCATTTATTTATGTAGGTCGCGATGCAACAGCATCAACAGGTAAAGCATTAAGTGATGTTGCACCAACTATGCTTCACTTAATGGGTATGGAACAACCAAGTGAAATGACAGGCAAACCTATCATGACGTTGAAATAACAAATGAATAGACGTATTAACCGGTTAATTAAGTGCGGATTAATACTCACTTCATTAGCGGCTGCTCCTGCAGTCGCTAACGAAGATCGTACTAAAAAAGACTTATCAGAAGTTCAAAATGCACTTGAGCAAAGCCGAGCAGAATATGATGCACAACGTAAAAAAATAGCTAAATTACAAAAAAGCCTCAAAAGTCACGAACTCGATATAGCTAAAAACGCCAAAGCCTTAAACATGGCAGAGCAATCAGTTAAAGAAACCCAACAACAACAAAAACAGCAGCAGCAAAAAGCTGGACAACTTGATGAAAAGCATACTGAATTTCAACGCATTTTAGCCGCGCAAATAAAAAGCGCGTATATGGCTGGTGGCGATGACTACTCTAAAATGATGTTGAACCAAGAAGATACGGCTAAATTTGAACGAACACTTAGCTACTACAATTATTTAAATAAAGCGCGAATAGAACAAATTGAAGAGTTAAAAGAACTTCAGCAGCAAATAGTACAAAACCAAATTGAACTTGCTAAAACAGAGCAAAAATTAGTCGCCTTACATGATGAACAAAAAAGACGACAAACAGCGTTAGTTAGTGCGCAAAAAGAACGACAAACTAATTTTAAAAACTTAAAAGCACAGATCAACGGCACCAAAAGTTCGATTAACTATTTAAAAGAAAACCAACAAACCTTAATTACCACCATCGAAGAACTCGAAAAAGAAAAAACACAAAAAATAGAATTACTCGGGCTAAATAAAAGTAAAGGCAAACTAAACTGGCCAAGTAAAGGTAAATTAGAGCATACGTTTGGTCAGCGCAAACATGGTGGCATTGATTGGAAAGGCGTATTAATCGGCGCAAAAGAAGGTGCAAATATTAACAGTGTGCAAAATGGACAAGTTGTATTTGCTGATTGGTTAAAAGGTTATGGTTGGGTAATAGTTGTAGATCATGGTGAAGGTTTTATGAGCCTATACGGTCATGCTCAAACACTTCTAAAAGATGTGGGCGATATGGTACGTGAAGGCGAAACCCTTGCTTTAGTTGGGCAAAGCGGCGGACAAGCCAGTTCTGGTCTATACTTTGAAATACGCCATAAGGGACGTGCAGTAAATCCTGTAAAATGGTGCAGACGAATTTAATTAAATTAACCGCTGCGCCGCACTGGAGCAGCTAATGAATAATAAAACCACTACCCCATACACTTTAAAAAATACAAACACAGGCTTAGCACTAAGCCTGTGTTTGCTTATCTTAATAATCCTCTTGGTACTGTCGAACAACGTATTTGCAAGTTCAGTAAAAGAATTAAAAAATAAAAAAATCAATGAGATTTTATTTAATATTCAAGCTTATTATGTAGAAGATTTAGCACTTAAAAACAGTGAGCATATAGAATATGACAACCAACAATTTGAGCTTTTATACGCAAAACTCGATCCCTACTCTAAGTATTTAGATGAGCAAGAACTCACCGCGTTATTTGATAATACAAATGGACGCTATACCGGTTTAGGAATTGAAGTTAAAAATATTGAAGGAAAAATGACTATCGTAGATGTTGTTAATAACTCACCCGCTAAAAATGCAGGCGTTTTACCTAACGATATTATTATAAGTGTAAACAAGCAAACTATTGAAAGTCTTACAATTGATCAAGTAGCAGCTTTAATAAGAGATAGTGAATTTGCAAATATAAACCTAACTGTGCAACGAAATAAAAATAATATTTCTTTTAATGTGACTCGAACTGAAATAAACCTAGAAAGCGCTACAAGCCAACTTTTAGACTCCGGTACCGGTTATTTGGCAATTAATGCTTTTTCTAATCACACATTACATGAAGTGGCTATGCAGGTTGCTGCAATGCAAAGTAACTATGGTCACTCACTTAAAGGGCTTGTTATTGATTTGCGTGATAATCCAGGAGGGACATTGCAAAGTGCAGTAGCAGTATCTGATTTGTTCTTACAAAGCGGCACTATTGTTACAACCAAAGGACGCTTTTATGACGCTAATCAAGCTTTTTACGCTAAGCGTGGAGATATTTTAAAAGGAGCGCCAATCGTGGTGCTTATCAACGAAAATTCAGCCTCTGCCGCCGAAATTTTAGCTGCGGCTTTAAAAGATAATAAACGCGCTAAAATTGTAGGAAGCCAATCGTTTGGCAAAGGGTCAGTACAAACACTCATTCCTTTAGCTGACGGAAATACAGCAATAAAACTCACTACCGCTAAGTACTTCACACCATCGGGAGCATCAATAGATGGCATAGGTATAACGCCCGACGTGGCGATTAATCAAACAACTCTTTCACAAAGCAATAAAGCCGTTATAATAAAAAATGAACAAGCTAATGGTACTCAGCAATTACACTTTGATAATTTAGCCGATCTACAATTAGTTAAAGCAAAACAATTACTCAGTATGCAATAAACGAGCTTTATTTAGGGCTATGTACTGACATTAAAAAGATAATAATAATTATAAACGTGAAAACTATACCGGTGAAAAACATAAATATAAGAATAATAATGTCGTTTTTATTCGTTGTTTGCTTTGCATCTACTGCTGTTAAAGCTAAACAAATAGCGATAGTGATTGATGATATAGGCTATCACCAACGAGATTTAGAATTTCTCTCCTTACCTGGGCAATTGACGTATTCAATTTTGCCTCATACCCCTTATTCACAAATTTTTGCAACACTCGCCAGTCAATCAAATAAAGAATTATTATTACACATACCTATGCAGGCATTAAATGGCAAAGAACTAGGTCCGGGCGGGCTCACGTTAAATATGAATAAAAAGCAGCTTCAACAGACGCTCGGTACGGCTCTCGCAAGCCTACCGCAAGTAAAAGGCGTTAATAATCATATGGGATCAGCACTAACGCAACAAAGCCAGGCAATGCAGTGGACGATGGAAGTACTTAAAAAACGAAACTTATACTTTTTAGATAGCCGCACAACGGGTTTAAGCCAAGCCCAAAACGCCGCTAACTTTTTGGGTGTTGCGAATATTAGCCGCCAAGTATTTTTAGACAATATAACCACAACAGAGCAATTACAACTCAGATTAAATGAGTTAAAACAACAAGCAACAGATCATAACTTTGCCATTGCGATTGCCCATCCCTACCCTGAAACTATTGAATTTCTACGCCATGCATTGCCTAGACTAACAGAACAAGGTTTTGAATTAGTACCTGTGTCGCAGTTGGTTGAGCGAAAGTATATTCAGTTAGCGCAATCTGAGGGAAAGGCGGGAAATGCTAGATAAGTCATAACGCTTAACTCAAAACAAAAAGCACTTAAAGCGGTGTTAATTGAATACTTAAATATTGGCATTTAAACTTATGATATTTATTACTACTTAGCATCTGCTATTTTTTGTTTTTATAAGGCTTAAAAGCAAAAAAGCCCCGCATTTTCATGCAGGGCTTTTTAAATTTTGTAGCTTGAGCAGTATTAACTCATAGCGCTTTGTAGCTTTTTCATCGCTGTTTTTTCTAATTGGCGAACACGTTCAGCAGATACACTGTACTTTTGCGCAAGCTCTTGCAGTGTTGCCTTGTCATCTGACAACCAACGAGCACTAACAATATCTTGCGAACGTTCGTCTAGTGTTTTAAGTGCACTAAACAAACGAGTATGTGCTTGCTCTTTCCATTGTTGTTGCTCAACGTCGTCAGCTAAATCGGCTGCGCCATCTGTTAAATACTGTACTGGTGAGTAAGTGCTTGTTGGCGCGTTATCATCATCGTCACCAGTTAAGTCAAAGCCCATGTCTTGGCCGCTCATACGCGACTCCATTTCACGAACTTCTTTTTCACTTACACCTAGCTCGCTAGCTACAGTGCTAACCTCTGATTGGTTAAACCAACCTAAACGTTTTTTATTTTTACGAAGATTAAAAAACAATTTACGTTGCGCTTTAGTGGTCGCAACTTTAACTATGCGCCAGTTTTTAAGCACAAACTCATGAATCTCTGCTTTAATCCAATGCACTGCAAACGATACTAAACGAACACCCACTGCTGGGTCGAAACGTTTAACCGCTTTCATCAGGCCTATATTGCCTTCTTGGATTAAGTCTGCTTGTGGTAAACCGTATCCCGAGTAGCTTTTAGCAATATGTGCTACAAAGCGTAAATGCGACATAATGAGTTGCTTGGCAGCACTAAGATCGCCTTCGTCTTGAAGCCTTTTAGCAAGTTCTTGCTCTTGTTCAACTTTAAGCATAGGGATAGTGCTTACCGCTTGAAGGTAACCGTCCATGCTTGCGCTTTGTTGTCCGACTGTAAGTGCCATTGCGTATAAATCTTTACTCATTTTTCACCTCGGTGATAAACATTTGAAACTATCTTAGCACTCTTTCTCTAAGAGTGCTAACCCCAATTTAAAACTTTTTTGAAGTATAAATCAAGGAGTTTTTTAGTATGTATTTAGTCTACTATAAGCGACTGAATAAGTGATGAATTAAGGGATTGCAGGAGGTTAACCTCAGCGTATCACCTTATTTACAACTCATTACTTTACGGGAGGATAGTACATAAATATGACAGTTTTAATAACGCGAGGTACAACCCAAGTCGATACTATACGCGTATCAAGTTGGGTTGGTTCACTTATACTTTATCGGGTTCTATTTCTTTAATATACCGATTTACAGATAAATACGAGCCTACAAAGCCTAAACTTGTAGCAAGTAAAACTAAAAAACCGAACTCTTTTAATGTTAAACCAATTAGCGAAAAGCTGGTTTGGTAAACCCCTGCTACACTGCTAACAGCGCTCGACAGCCACCACATCATTAAAGCTATACAAATAAAAGCAAATAAACCACCTATTACGCCATACCAAATACCCGTCCATAAAAATGGCGCATGAATAAATGTATTAGTAGCACCAACTAATTTCATCACTTGGATCTCTTCTTTTTTATCCATAATTGATAAACGAATAGTATTACCAATAATTAGCGTGACGGAAGTAAGTAATAGTAACGTTATAGTAATTACACTTTCTTTTAATAAACTAAGTAATGCATTTAAGCGCTCTAACCAAGCTATATCGAGCTTACCAAAGTCTACCTCACGTTCACCTTCTAATTTAGTTAAAAGCGCTTTAGCTGCGTTAGGTTGACGATGACGCTTGGTTGGTGTTATCAACACAACATCTGGAAGCGGGTTGCTATCTAAATACTCTAGCGCTTGCCCAAAACCCGATACATCTTTAAATTCTGTTAATGCTTCTTGCTTTGAAATAAATGCAACGCCTTCCACTTCTGGGTATAGCGCCAAGCGTTTTACTAGCGTTTGCGTTTCTTGCTCGCTCATACTTTCTTTTACAAACAACGAAATTTCGCTCGCTTCTTCAAACCCACTACTTACTTGCTGAACGTTTTTAACGACCAAATAAAGCGTCGCCGGTAAAGTTAAACTTAAGCCCAACACAGCAATTGTCATTAACGAAGCTAATGGCGTACGCCACATTTCACCTAAGCTATGTACACCTTGGCGAAAAATATTAATAATAAAAAAGTAGCCGCCCGCTAATACAGATTTTTTTTGCTTTTGGTTTTTATTTGTTCGACCTTTAAAAAGTAAACTCATAAAGCCCCCTCAGCTAGCGGATCTTGGAGCATTCGACCATCTTTTAACGTTAGGCTTCTATACTTCATTCGTGCAACTAAACCTAAATCATGGGTGGCAATCAATACTGTTGTACCGTGCTTATTAAAGTCTTCAAATAATCGTAAGATTTCCATTGAAAGTTCAGGATCAAGATTACCCGTTGGCTCATCGGCTAATAAAATTGGCGGTGAGTTTACAATAGCGCGAGCAATACCTACGCGTTGCTGCTCTCCCCCTGAAAGCATAGATGGATGACATTTAATCTTATCAATTAAACCCACTTTATCGAGCGCTCCATGTACACGCTTTGCGATTTGATTATGGTGAGTACCTTCAATGATCAAAGGTAAGGCAACATTATCAAATACAGTGTAGCGCTCTAATAAGCGATGATTTTGAAAAATAATACCTATGTCACGACGAGCATAAGGAATTTGACGCGAGTTAACCTTATTTAAATCAACACCGTTGATAAAAACACTTCCCGCAGATGGGCGTTCCATTAAGCTAATTAGCTTTAATAGCGTACTTTTACCTGCGCCACTGTGACCGGTTAAAAATGCTAGTTCTCCAGGTTTAATATGAAAATTAACTTTTTCAAGGGCACGATGCCCTCCTGGGTAGGTTTTACTTACTTGCTGAAAATTTATCATTTTTTATTATGCCAACTCCATTAACACATTAATAAAATTGGTATTCCTCGCAATTAAAAAGGGAGCAAGCTCCCTTTTGGTAAATTAAACGTCGTCCTCATCTTGGCTAAATAATGCATCAATAAAGTCATCGCTTTTAAAGGCGCGTAAATCATCAATACTTTCACCAACACCAATGTAACGAATTGGAATATTAAACTTATCAGCTACCGCAAAAATAACACCACCTTTTGCAGTTCCATCAAGTTTTGAAAGCGTAATTCCCGTCAAACCAACACATTGGTTAAACAAGTTTACTTGGCTAATTGCATTTTGCCCCGTGCCTGCATCGATCGTTAACATAACTTCGTGAGGTGCATCTGGGTCAATTTTTTTCATTACTCGTGCTATTTTTTCAAGCTCTTGCATCAAATTGTCTTTATTTTGCAAGCGACCAGCTGTATCGGCGATTAACACATCAACCTTGCGCGCTTTAGCAGCTTGAAATGCATCAAAAATAACAGACGCACTATCAGCACCAGTGTGCTGTGCAATAACAGGAATACTATTGCGCTCACCCCATACTTGCAATTGCTCAACTGCTGCGGCTCTAAATGTATCGCCAGCAGCAAGCATCACAGATTTACCTTCACTTTGAAACTGCTTTGCAAGCTTACCAATAGTCGTTGTTTTACCAACTCCATTTACACCAACCATTAATATAACAAATGGCTTTTTATCAGCAGGTATTACCAAAGGTTGCTCTGCAGTTTTAAGCATAGTTGCCATTTCTTGCTTCATAAGCTCGTAAAGTGCATCGCCATCTTTTAACTGCTTGCGGTTAGCTCCATCAGTTAATCTGTCAATCAACTTCATGGTTGTATCAACGCCTAAATCAGCGGTTAATAACTGAGTTTCAAGCTCTTCAAATAAATCGTCATCAATCTTTTTACCACTAAATACAGAAGCAAAACCTGAGCCTATATTAATACGTGTTTTTAATAAGCCTTTTTTAAGACGAGAGAAAAAACCTTCTTTTTTAGGCTTCTCCTTTTTAGATTCATCGTTAGCTAATTTTTCTGCTTCGATACGCTCTTGTTCTAAACGTGCAACTTCTGCTTGTTCTGCCGCTATACGTTCTTGTTCTAAACGTTCAGCTTCTGCTTGCTCTGCTGCAATACGTTCTTGCTCTAAACGTTCAGCTTCTGCTTTTTCAGCCTCAATACGTTCTTGCTCTAAACGTGCAGCTTCTGCTTGCTCAGCCGTAATGCGTTCTTGTTCTAAACGTGCAGCTTCTGCTTGCTCTGCCTCAATACGTACTTGTTCTAAACGCTCAGTTTCTGCTTTCTCTGCCGCAATACGTTCTTGCTCTAAACGTGCAGCTTCTGCTTGCTCTGCTGCAATACGTTCTTGCTCTAAACGTGCAGCTTCTGCTTGCTCTGCCGCAATACGTTCTTGCTCTAAACGTTCAGCTTTTGCTTTCTCAGCTGCAATACGTTCTTGTTCTAAACGTGCAGCTTCTGCTTGCTCTGCCTCAATACGTACTTGTTCTAAACGTGCAGCTTCTGCTTGCTCTGCCGCAATACGTTCTTGCTCTAAACGTGTAGCTTCTGTTTTCTCAGCCGCAATACCTTCTTGTTCTATACGGGCAGCTTCTGCTTTTTCAGCCGCAATACGTTCTTGCTCAAGACGCATTTGCGCTTCTTGTTCTGCTAAACGTGTTTGCTGTTCTAATTGCTGCACTTGAGCATCAGCTTGTTCTTTTGCTAATAACTCTGCATTTGCTTTCTCAATCGCTAACTTCTCAGCTTGCTCTGCTTCGCGTTTTTCATCAGCAAATCTTACTTGTTCTAAACGGTTAGCTTCAGCTTTTTCAGCGGCTATACGTTCTTGCTCAAGACGCATTTGCGCCTCTTGTTCTGCTAAACGTGTTTGCTGTTCTAATTGCTGCGCTTGAGCATCAGCTTGCTCTTTTGCTAATAACTCTGCATTTGCTTTCTCAATCGCTAACTTCTCAGCTTGCTCTGCTTCGCGTTTTTCATCAGCAAGTTTTACTTGTTCTAAACGTTCAACCTCAGCTTTTTCAGCCGCAATACGTTCTTGCTCAAGACGCATTTGCGCCTCTTGTTCTGCTAAACGTGTTTGCTGTTCTAATTGCTGCGCTTGAGCATCAGCTTGCTCTTTTGCTAATAACTCTGCATTTGCTTTCTCAATCGCTAACTTCTCAGCTTGCTCTGCTTCGCGTTTTTCATCAGCAAGTTTTACTTGTTCTAAACGTTCAACCTCAGCTTTTTCAGCCGCAATGCGTTCTTCTTCGAGGCGCATAGCTTGTGCTTGCTTAGCTTCAATGCGCTCTTGCTCTAAACGTTCAGCTTCTTGTTGCTCAGCTAACGCTTGTTGGTTTTCAGCCTCATTTACTTGTTCTGCTTGTTTTTCATCTGACTTACCAAAACCGAACCAAGACAGGAATTTATTTTTTTTTGCCATACTTGCTAATAACCACTTATAAAAATCTGATAAACTAAAATTTGAAAATAGCTTGGCAATGCCTAGCAATATAGTTGCCGGCCAAACAACCGTTCAAAACGTGAATGCTAAATAGTAACACTTTTAATGCGGATGAAAAATGAAGCTATACATAATCTATGTACAATATTATCTGAGCTAAATCTCAGATACCATTTTTTAGTGAGCTAAATGAGAAAAAAAACAGCGCAAAATAAAGCAATTAGTAAATCCAGCGATGGCTTTATTAGAGTAATCAGCGGCCAATTTCGTGGCCGTAAGCTCCCAGTAAAAGACGTACAAGGTTTGCGACCTACGACCGATCGCATAAAAGAAACGGTATTTAACTGGCTAATGCAAGATACTCGAGATACAAATGTACTCGACTGCTTTGCAGGTTCTGGTGGTTTAGGATTTGAAGCGCTTTCTCGCTTTGCTAAAAGCGCACTATTTGTTGAACTAGACCATTGTGCAGCTAAACAACTTGAGCAAAACATTAGCACCCTAAAACTACAAAATGCACAAGTAAAGCACATCAATACATTGTCTTTTTTAGAACAAAAAAACTTAAACGAACCATTTAATCTTGTTTTTGTTGATCCTCCTTTTCGTAAAGATTTAGCACAAATAAGTTGTGATTTACTAGAAAACAACCAATGGCTTAACGCCCAAGCGTTAATTTATGTCGAAGTTGAATCTGAATTAAACACTTTCACCCCACCAAGCAACTGGTTGTTAATTAAAGAAAAAAAAGCAGGTCAAGTATTTTGCAGACTGTATAAGCGTCAAACAAATTAATACTATTTTAGATGATGCGTTTCTGTTAATATTGTCCTTTACATGTGGTGTTGCTTCGGATTACAATACCGCACCATTTTTGAACCACTTGATCAATGTTTGATCAACTTGAGCAACGCTCATAATTTAGGTAGGTGAATTTTTAATGCCAGTAATTAAAGTAAGAGAGAACGAACCGTTTGACGTAGCACTTCGTCGCTTCAAGCGTTCATGTGAAAAAGCAGGAATCCTTTCAGAAGTTCGTCGTCGCGAGCACTATGAAAAACCAACAGCTGAACGTAAACGTAAAAAAGCTGCTGCAGTTAAACGTCACATGAAAAAACTTTCTCGTGATAACGCACGTCGCGTTAAATTATACTAATATATTAGGTCTTGTATAAATGAGCCTTTTAATAACGCTAAAAGATGCGCAAAAAGATGCGATGAGAGCCAAAGACAAATTACGTCTTAACCCTATTCGCATGGTACTTGCTGCAATCAAGCAACGTGAAATTGACGAGCGCATAGAACTAGACGACGCAGGTATTACCTCCGTTATAGTGAAGCTTGTTAAACAACGTCGTGACTCTTACACTCAGTACAAAGATGCTGGGCGTGATGATTTAGCTGATATTGAAGCTAGTGAGATTACAGCACTTGAAACTTTCTTACCTCAAGCATTGAGTGAAGAAGAAATCATTGCTCTCATTGATGCGGCTATTGCTGATACTAACGCAGCAGGTATGCAAGACATGGGTAAAGTAATGGGTATAATCAAAAGCAAAGCTGAAGGTCGCGCCGATATGGGCAAAATCTCTGGTTTAATTAAGCAACGATTAACAGCCTAATACACCCACATACATTAAAGTATGATTGAAGCAAACCGAGCCTAGCGCTCGGTTTCTTCGTTTAAAATTTATTTAAAGTACATTTATATCCGAAGTTAAAAACGAAATTATTTATACCTACCCTATTTATTTAGCTGTCATTTTGGTAAGTTAAAACACACTTTTTTTTGCGCTAAGTTTGTATGAAAAGTAAATTTCGCTTTCGTTATTCATCTCATCATCTCAGGACTTTATTTTACTAATGGCTGGAAAGATCCCACGTAATTTTATAGACGACTTACTTGCCAGAACCGATATTGTCGACCTAATAGACTCAAAAGTAGGTCTAAAAAAAGCAGGTAAGGATTATCAAGCTTGCTGCCCTTTTCATAACGAAAAATCGCCTTCATTTACCGTATCGCAAGATAAGCAGTTTTATCACTGTTTTGGTTGTGGTGCTAATGGCAATGCTATTTCATTTGTAATGGAATACGAAAAACTTGAATTTGTTGATGCTATTGAAGAACTTGCGAGCATACTTAATTTAGATGTTCCTCGCGAACAAGGTACAAGCTCTGGACCTGAACGTACTGCAGCGCAAAAACGTTCTGACTACGATTTAATGCTTCATACCGCGCGCTTTTATCAACACCAATTAAAACACCATAGTAATTCTGCAGCCGTTATTGAATACGTAAAAGGTCGTGGTTTAAGTGGTGAAATAGTTAAAAAATTCATGATTGGTTATGCTCCAAGTGAATGGGATGGTTTATGCCTACAACTTGGTCGTAACAAAGAGCAAAAAGAGCAATTGGTTGAGCTAAAACTTGCCTCAGAAAAAACACCTGGCAGACAATTTGATTTTTTCCGCGACCGCTTAATGTTTCCTATCCGAGATAAACGCGGACGTGTGGTTGCTTTTGGTGGTCGTGTAATGCAAGCCGATCAAGGTCCTAAGTACCTTAACTCACCAGAAACCCGTATTTTTCATAAAGGCTTTGAATTATATGGTTTATATGAGGCTAAACAAGCTCATAAAAAACTTGATCATGTACTTATTGTTGAAGGTTATATGGATGTTGTAGCACTTGCTGAGCAAGGTATTGAATATGCCGTAGCCGCACTTGGTACCGCAACAACTAGCGAGCATATGCATACACTTTTTAGAACAACAGATAAAGTTATTTGTTGTTACGACGGTGACCGTGCAGGCAAAGATGCAGCATGGAGAGCGCTCGAAAATGCATTACCTTACTTAAGTGATGGTAAGGCGTTAAATTTTGTCTTTTTACCTGATGGCGAAGACCCAGATTCTTTAGTACAAAAAGAAGGTAGAGGACAATTTGAACAACGCTTAAGCGAAGCCGATGATTTTACCAAAGTACTCTTTAAAAAACTCAGCCAAGAAATTGATTTAACCCTTGATTCTGGTAAAGCTAAACTACTTAGTGCTGCATTACCGTTAATAGAAAAAATACCAAGTGAATTTTATCAAGAAAATATTCTTGAACAACTTGGTAGATTAATTGGTCGAACACGTGAGCAACTTAATAATCGTTTAAAAACACCTAAGCAACAACATTCAATTGAGCGTAAATTTAAAATAACACCTATGCGTCAAGCTATTGGTATTTTAATTCAACACCCAAAAATGGCTAAAAGCATTCCTTATTTGCCTGATTTAGCGCAAATGAATATTGCCGGTATTGGATTATTATTACGCTTACAAGAACAAGCGTTAGAAAAAGACGACGTTACTACTGCGCAACTACTTGAATTTTTCAGAGGAACGGAAGATTACGAGCCATTAATTAAGCTTGCGACGTGGCAACATCAGATAAATGAAGACCATTTAGAGACTGTTTTTAAAAATACTTTCAAATTTATTGAAGATCAGTGTTTAAATTATCGACTAGAGACCTTATTAATAAGAGACAAGACACAAGGTCTAAATAGCGATGAAAGACTTGAATGTCATTTGTTAATGACAGCGTTAAAAGCGACTAACAGCTAGTCAAATTTGATTTGTGCTGTTATACTACGCTATTCACTGCGTCACATTATACTAGTTAGCTTTAATGCAAGCTACATGATGGCGCCTGTTGTATCAACTTATCAGAGTGGAAGAAACAATCTCTATGGATCCAACTCCTCAGTCACAATTAAAACTTCTGATTCAGAAAGGTAAAGAGCAAGGCTACTTAACTTTTGCAGAAGTAAATGATCACCTTCCACAAGACATTATAGACTCAGATCAAGTAGAAGATATCATAAGCATGATTAATGACATGGGTATTAAGGTTAGCGAAAACGCGCCTGATGCTGATGAATTAATGATGCAAGAAACAACGACAGACGAAGACGCAGCTGAAGCTGCCGCTGCAGCCCTTGCGACTGTAGAAAAAGAAATCGGCCGTACAACGGACCCGGTACGCATGTATATGCGTGAAATGGGTACTGTTGAACTTCTGACCCGTGAAGGCGAGATTGTTATCGCTAAGCGTATCGAAGAAGGTATTAACCAAGTACAGATTTCTGTTGCCGAGTATCCTGAAGCTATCACTTACCTACTTGAACAGTGGGACAAGTTTGAAGCTGAAGAAATGCGTTTAAGCGACATTATCGTTGGTTTTATCGATCCTAACGAAGATACAGCGCCAATTTCAGCAACTAATATTGGTTCAGAATTAAGTGCTAAACAGCTTGATGATGATAAAGACGATAAAGACGATGCTGATAGCGACGATGAAGATGAAGAAGAAATTGACACAGGACCAGATCCTGAAGAAGCTCGTATTCATTTCGAAAATTTACGTGATTTATATAATAAAGCACGTGATACATTTGAAGCTAAAGGTCGTTCGCATCCTGAATCTCAAGCCGCCATTTTTGAAATTGGTGAGCTTTTCAGAACGTTTAAATTAATACCTAAACAGTTTGATCGCATGGTTAATAACATGCGTGAAATGATGGACCGTGTTCGTATTCAAGAACGCCTTATCATGAAGCAAGCTGTTCAAATTGCTAAATTACCGAAGAAAACGTTCGTTAAGCATTTTGCTAACAACGAAACTGATGCTTCGTGGGTCGATTTAGAAATTTCAGGTAACGAAAAATACTCAGCTAAACTTGAAGAAGTTAAGCCAGAGATTATTCGCAGCGTTAATAAATTATCTGTTATTGAGCAAACAACAGGTTTAAGCATTGAGCGTATTAAAGACATTAACCGTCGAATGAGCATTGGTGAAGCGAAAGCGCGCCGTGCGAAAAAAGAGATGGTTGAAGCTAACTTACGTCTTGTAATCTCAATTGCGAAGAAATACACAAACCGTGGCTTACAATTCTTGGATTTAATTCAAGAAGGTAACATTGGCCTGATGAAAGCGGTTGATAAGTTTGAATATCGCCGTGGTTATAAGTTTTCTACTTATGCTACGTGGTGGATACGCCAAGCAATCACTCGCTCTATTGCTGACCAAGCAAGAACTATCCGTATCCCGGTACATATGATTGAAACGATTAATAAACTTAACCGTATCTCTCGTCAAATGTTACAAGAAATGGGTCGTGAGCCAAATCCAGAAGAATTAGCTGAACGCATGATGATGCCTGAGGATAAAATCCGTAAGGTACTTAAGATTGCTAAAGAGCCAATTTCAATGGAAACACCAATTGGTGATGATGAAGATTCTCACTTAGGTGACTTTATTGAAGATACAACTATTGATTCGCCAATCGATTCGGCAACAATGGAGTCTCTTCGTGGCGCAACTAACGATGTACTTGCAGGCTTAACAGCCCGTGAAGCTAAAGTACTGCGTATGCGTTTTGGTATTGATATGAATACCGACCACACCTTAGAAGAAGTAGGTAAACAGTTTGACGTAACACGTGAGCGTATTCGTCAAATAGAAGCGAAAGCGCTGCGTAAATTACGCCACCCTTCTCGTTCAGATTTACTGAAAAGCTTTTTAGACGCTAAATAATTTAGCGCTACTATATAAACTAAAAAGGCCGCTATAGCGGCCTTTTTTCTATTTGAAGGAAATAATAATGGCTTGGATCCAAATTCGTATTAATGCTAATGCTGAAAATGCCGATTTAATTAGTGATTTACTCGTTGAAGCTGGCAGCGCTTCGGTTACCTTTATCGATGGCAAAGATACTCCCATTTACGAACCTAAAATAGGCACTGTGCAGTTTTGGGCTGATACGACTGTTATAGGCTTATTTGATGCAAATCATGATATGGATAGCGTCGTTGCGCTAATACAAGCTGACGAGTCACTTACAAACGAATTAGTGTATAAAATTGAGCAATTAGAAGACAAAGATTGGGAACGCGAATGGATGGATAACTTTCATCCTATTCAATTTGGTGAAAAGCTGTGGATTTGCCCTAGCTGGCGTGATATTCCTGACCCTGATGCGGTAAATGTATTACTTGACCCTGGTCTTGCATTTGGTACTGGAACACATGCTACAACTGCACTGTGTCTTAAGTGGTTAGAACAACAAGATTTGCACGGTAAAACGGTAGTTGATTTTGGTTGTGGCTCAGGCATTTTAGGGATTGCAGCTATAAAGTTAGGTGCAGAGCGTATGATTGGGATAGATATTGACCCACAAGCGCTAGAAGCAAGCTTAGATAATGCTAACCGAAATGGTGTTGCTGATAAGCTAGAAGTATACCTTCCTGAAAACCAACCAGAGTTTAGTGCTGATATTGTAGTAGCTAATATTTTAGCGCAACCACTTCGTGAATTACATAGCGTTATTTTAGGCTTACTTAAGCCCGGTGGCAAAATTGCTATGTCTGGAATCTTAGAAGAACAAGCTCAATCAGTTGCTGATATTTACGCGCCTTTTATTACGCTAGATGATATTGCTGTTGAGGGTGATTGGACACGTGTAAGTGGCACTAAAAAAGCATAACTCTCCTCCAATACAAATTTAGAGTATTAACTCAAAACTCTTATGTAAAGCCTGTATTTAACAGGCTTTACTATTTTTTTACATAATAAAAAATAAACTGATTTTGTTGCAAAAACAAAACATGCTCAATTTTCAAACAAATTAAGCGATTCCTCATGAGGTTATCAAATGTCAATACGGAAAGAGCAAAAAAAAGTCACTTTTGTTCAATTTATAGCCTTTGATTTTTGTGAAAAAAACCGTAAACTTAGCGCCCCTTGAAAAGAGGCCTATTGAATATAGTGCGTATCGGTAAATACCAACTTGAGAATAATGTAATTGTCGCGCCAATGGCAGGCATTACAGACAGACCATTTAGACAACTTTGTCGCCGCTTAGGTGCGGGGCTAGCTGTGTCTGAAATGCTATCGTCAAATCCAAAGGTTTGGAAGACCGAAAAGTCGATGAATCGTATGGATCACAGCGGTGAATCGGGTATACGCGCGGTGCAAATTGCAGGAGCAGATCCTGAGCTTATGGCGCAGGCCGCACAATTCAATGTTGCTAACGGTGCACAAATCATAGATATCAATATGGGGTGCCCAGCAAAAAAAGTGAACAAGAAACTCGCAGGCTCTGCCTTATTACAGTTTCCTGAACTTGTGGAAGAGATTATTGATGCGGTAGTAAATGCCGTTGATATACCTGTGACACTTAAAATCCGTACAGGATGGGATCCGGATAACCGTAATGGTGTAGAGATTGCGAGAATAGCTGAACGTTATGGCATTGCATCACTTGCTGTACATGGGCGTACACGCGCATGTATGTATAAAGGTGAAGCTGAGTACGCTACGATTAGGGATATAAAACGTTCAGTGTCGATTCCTGTTGTTGCTAATGGTGATATTACATCACCAGAAAAAGCAAAACAGGTATTAGACTATACGGGTGCAGATGCCATTATGATTGGTCGAGCCGCCCAAGGTCGCCCTTGGATATTTAGGGAGATAGACCACTATTTGCGAACTGGGGAACATTTACAGCCACCTGCTATTTGCGAGGTGCGCAGTATTTTAATGGAGCATTTAACTAATCTTCATATGTTTTACGGTGAGCCAATGGGAGCGCGAATTGCTCGTAAACATGTATCTTGGTATTTGCAAACGCATGACAGTGATGGTCAGTTTAGGCGAGTATTTAATGCGCTCGATAATCCACAGGCACAAGTTGACGCATTAGAGCAATACTTTAAAACACTAGCAGCTAATTAAGAAAGAAAGAGACTAAATGATGTTCGAACAAAACGTGACTTCTCCATTTATCACTAACCCTCATGTTCAGTCACACGAGAAACCGCAGCCATTGCGTGATGCAGTAAAAAAAGCTGTTCACCACTATTTAAAACAGCTTAACGGTCAAGATGTGCAAGATGTTTACGACCTTGTTCTTTCTGAGCTAGAAGCGCCATTACTTGAAGAAGTAATGACATACACACGTGGTAACCAAACACGTGCAGCTATTTTACTAGGTATCAACCGTGGTACTTTACGTAAAAAGCTTAAAAAATACGGCATGAATTAATATGCTGGCTGCAATTTATTGCAGCCATTATTAAAAAAGCACCTTAGGGTGCTTTTTTTATGCCTACAGTTTATTAACTAAATTGCAAAATGCTCACGCTTATTGAGCCTTTATAAGTCGTTTTTTGAGTAGTAATCAGTTAAAATGCCCGCTTCTAAGCTAGCTCATTAACTGAGGAAATCAAACTACAATGGATACTCATCGTCCCATTCGTCGCGCACTATTAAGTGTGTCTGATAAAACCGGTATTGTTGAATTTGCCCGCGCACTAGAAGCGCAAGGTGTTGATATATTATCAACAGGCGGCACATGTAAACTTCTTGCTGATAATGGCATTAAAGTGACTGAAGTGTCTGATCACACAGGTCATCCAGAAATCATGGATGGTCGTGTAAAAACACTTCATCCAAAAATTCACGGCGGTATATTAGCCCGTCGCGGACAAGATGAAAACGTAATGGCAGATAACAACATTTCTGCTATCGACATAGTTGTAGTTAACTTATACCCCTTTGCGAATACTGTCGCTCAAGAAAACTGCAGCCTTGAAGATGCTATCGAAAACATTGATATTGGCGGACCAACAATGGTTCGTGCAGCCGCTAAAAACCATAAAGATGTAACAATCGTGGTAAACGCGAGCGACTACGACCGTGTTATTAGTGAAATGCAAAACAACAATGGCTCAACAACGTACAAAACACGTTTTGACTTAGCGATTGCTGCTTACGAGCACACTGCCGCATACGATGGCATGATTGCTAATTACTTCGGTAAAATGGTTCCTGATTACACCGAAGAAGCTGCAGTAGAAACTAAATTCCCACGTACTATTAATATGCAGTTCACTAAAAAGCAAGATATGCGTTACGGTGAGAATTCTCATCAAGATGCTGCTTTTTATGTTGAAAGTGACATTGCTGAAGCATCAGTTGCCACAGCAACTCAACTGCAAGGTAAAGCACTTTCGTTTAATAACATTGCAGATACCGACGCAGCACTTGAGTGTGTTAAAGAATTTGACGTACCAGCGTGCGTAATTGTAAAGCACGCTAACCCGTGTGGTGTTTCAATTGGGGGCAATATTCTTGAGGCATACGAGCGCGCTTTTAAAACAGACCCTACATCAGCATTTGGTGGCATTATTGCCTTTAACCGAGAGCTAGATGCCGCAACTGCACAAGCAATTGTTGACCGTCAGTTTGTTGAAGTAATTATCGCACCAAGTATTTCGAGCGAAGCTGCAAAAATTGTTGAAGCTAAAAAGAACGTTCGTTTATTAGAATGTGGACAGTGGACAGGTAAAGCCGCTGGCCAAGATATTAAACGCGTTAACGGCGGCATTTTAGTTCAAGACCGCGATTTAGGCATGGTTACGCAAGGCGATTTAAAAGTTGTTTCTAAGCGCCAACCTACAGAGCAAGAACTTAAAGATTTACTGTTTTGCTGGAAAGTAGCTAAGTTTGTTAAATCAAACGCAATTGTTTATGCCCGTGACGGTATGACCATTGGTGTAGGCGCAGGCCAAATGAGCCGCGTATACTCAGCTAAAATTGCAGGCATTAAAGCAGCAGACGAAAACCTTGAAGTTAAAGGTTCAGTTATGGCATCTGACGCATTCTTTCCATTTCGTGATGGAATTGACGCAGCAGCCGCCGCTGGTATTACTGCGGTAATTCAGCCTGGTGGCTCAATGCGTGATGAAGAAGTGATTGCAGCCGCTGATGAAGCTGGCATGGCAATGGTACTTACTGGTATGCGCCATTTCCGCCACTAATCACACAAAGGGTTAAACGTTAGTTTAGCCCTTTTTGTTTGCTATAAATTCACGTATTCTGACTATTCAATAACCTATTTAAAATTATAATGTGAAGGAACAAACGATGAAATTTGCGCTAAAATCGCTACTTGTAGCCACACTAACGATGACATCGACTATGGCTTTGAGCCATAACCACGAATCAAGCCTTGAGCATGCTCTTCAATCAAGTGAACGTAGTGCTAAAAGCAGTGCTCGTGACGAATATCGTCATCCGGCTCAAACACTTGCATTTTTTGGCTTTAAACCAACCATGACAGTTGTTGAAATTGCGCCAGGCGGCGGTTGGTATAGTGAAATTTTAGCGCCAGCACTAAAAGAGCAAGGCACTTATTATGCCGCGCACTTTCCTGCTGATTCATCAGTTGACTACTACCAACGCTCTCTTGCGGGCTTTAAACAAAAAGTAGCTGAAGATGAGCGCTTTAGTAGCGTTAAAATTACTGAGTTTGCACCTGTAACACATTTAGATATTGCGCCAGCTGACAGTGCCGATATGGTTTTAACTTTCCGTAATGTACATAACTGGTACATGGGCAAAGATAAAAGCGGTGCATTAAGTGCATTCCAAGCTTTTTATAAAGCCCTTAAACCAGGTGGTACATTAGGTTTAGTTGAACACCGTTTAGCTGAAGAACGTGCTGATGAAGATCAAAAAACATCAGGTTATATGAAGCAGAGATACGTAGTAGACCTTGCTGAGCAAGCTGGGTTTGAGTTAGTAGCAAGCAGTGAAATAAATGCAAATCCAAAAGATACAGCCGATCACCCTAAAGGTGTATGGACACTACCACCAAGCTTACGTTTAGGCGAACAAGATGCCGACAAATATAAAGCCATTGGTGAAAGTGACCGAATGACGCTGAAATTTAAGAAACCGCTTTAAATAGGAATTTTCGCCATGAATGTTTTAGTCATTGGCAGCGGCGGCCGCGAACACGCACTTGCGTTTAAAGCCGCTCAAAACACCAAAGTAAATACTGTATTTGTAGCCCCTGGTAATGCAGGTACTGCACTTGAACCAAAACTTGAAAACGTAGCAATAAACGTTGACGACTTAGATGGTTTACTTAGTTTTGCACAGCAAAACAATGTAGAGCTTACTATTGTAGGTCCAGAAATACCGTTAGTACTGGGTGTTGTTGATAAGTTTCGTGAACATAACATGGCTATTTTTGGCCCAACGGCAGGCGCAGCCCAGCTTGAAGGTTCAAAATCGTTTACTAAAGATTTTTTAGCACGCCACAATATTCCATCAGGCGATTATCAAACGTTTGAACAAATTGACCCAGCCCTTGCTTATTTAAAAGAAAAAGGCGCGCCAATTGTTGTAAAAGCAGATGGTTTGGCTGCGGGTAAAGGCGTAATTGTAGCAATGACGGAAGCCGATGCCGAAGATGCTATTCGCGATATGCTTGCGGGTAATGCTTTTGGCGATGCGGGAAGCCGTGTTGTTATTGAAGAATTTTTAGAGGGTGAAGAAGCGTCTTTCATTGTAATGGTTGATGGCAAAAACGTATTACCTTTTGCAACAAGCCAAGATCATAAACGTGCATATAATGGCGATGCAGGTCCTAATACTGGCGGCATGGGTGCATATTCACCAGCGCCAGTTGTTACTGATGAAATCCACCAGCGAATTATGAATGAAGTGATCTACCCAACGGTAGAAGGTATGGCAAGCGAAGGCCATCCGTACACAGGATTTTTATACGCAGGTTTGATGATTGACGAAACAGGTACCCCTAAAGTAATTGAATACAACTGCCGATTTGGCGACCCTGAAACTCAACCAATGATGCTACGCTTACAATCAGACTTAGTTGAATTGATTGAAGCAGCTAACCGTGTTGAACTTGATAAAACAACGATTAAGTTTGATTCTCGCGCAGCTGTAGGTGTTGTACTCGCAGCTAAGGGCTATCCTGGCGATTACCCTAAGGGTGATGCTATATCGGGCTTACAAGTTGACTACCCTGCTGGTGAAAAAGTTTTTCATGCGGGTACTAAACAAAGTGGCGAAGACGTAGTAACTGCTGGCGGACGTGTATTATGCGCAACAGCGCTTGGTAATACAGTCACCGAAGCACAACAACGTGCCTATGAGCTTGTTAAACAAATAAGCTGGGATGGCATGGAATACCGTACAGATATTGCTTATCGAGCCATTGCTCGCGAGCAATAAATTAATATACTGATAGAAACTTATTGGTTTTATTAATTAATTTAACTATAAAAGCGCAGTTTACCTGCGCTTTTATAGTGCTACACTATTTAAAAGGGCTTTATAAGTGCGCAAACGTTGGAACTAAGAACTTTACGTTATCATGCAATTGCTGTTGCCATACTAATATTCATATTTTTTATCATTAGTACATTGGCATCAAACCTTATCGTGCCCACAAAATATACAATCGATAAAACAGCCCCAGTATATCTTCAATATGCTTACTATCTTGATGAAAGTAAAACACTCACATTAGATGATATTCTCCGCCAACCAGAACTGCTTACACATGACTCCTTGTCTAAAATATCATGGAGCTTTACACAGCAAAATTATTGGTTGTTTATTGATTTAGAAAACAAAAGCTTAAAAAAAGAAAGCATAGTCGCCCACTTTGACAACCCCATGGTCGATCACCTAACAGCTTATCTCTTAACAAAAGAAAATAAAGTAATTGATACGTTCAAGCTTGGCGATAAAGAAGACTTGCCTACGTTGTTTCAATACAGTGTGCCACATATTCGCTTTTCGCTTGATAGTAAATCATCCCAACGCTTGGTAATTAAAGTAGATACTGTTGGTATTAGTAAAACCCCTGTAAACCTATATCGGAATAAAGAATTTATCGATTTAGTACGCTCGCAAGCAGGCCTTTGGGGAATATTTGTTGGCGTAATGCTTATGGCTGCGCTTTACAATTTAGTGCTCTATTTTGGTATTAAAGACCGCGTTTATTTAATTTATATTGGTTATATTATCAGCGCAATACTCCTAATGGGATCAGTCCTTGGCTTTGGTTTTTATTTATGGCCTTTAGAGTGGCAGTTATATTTTAATGAAAAAGTGGTCTTTGGTAACCATGCTGTCTCCTTTTTTACCCTTGCGTTTTGTACAATGTTTTTGCGCTACCATAAAGACAAATGCTGGCGTTATAAAATGAGCATTATACTACTGTCTATTATGTTTATATTGGCAGTAATTAGCTTATTGATTCCCGAAAATGTAGCCGCTCCTATCTTCTTTTTTGTAATGGGACTGCTTTATATTTCGTGTATTATTTTAATATATAACAAATTACGAAGTGGTTTTAGATGGGCTAAATTTTATGTTTTCTCGTGGATACCTTTAATATTTGGTGCAGCAATTCAAGCAATGGAATTGACTGGTTTTCTGCCTTATAGCTTTGCCACGCGCAATGCCTTTTTAGCCGCTATATTGTGTGAGGTTATATTAATGGCGATGGCACTTGCAGACAGAGTACGCTATCAACGCGAATATGCGCTTTACCTTGCTACGCATACACAGCAAACTAAATTACTTAATAGCTCAAAGCTAAAGCAAGCATTTATGGCACTGCAAGCCCAAAGCCGTTCAACAACATTGTGTTTTATTAAAATACGTCACTTTAACTCGCTCAATACTATAATTACGCCCTCTCAAGGCTACGCACTTACAAAATATATAGCAAAAGAGCTCGAACTTGAATTAAGTCACGAACGCGAATTTGCAAATCTCGAAACTGATTTAAATACTAGACGACGCTTAGCCGACTTAAGCAGCGGCGTATTTGCCTTTATCTCAACTAAAACACAAAGCCAAGAAATACTAGAAAGCCTGCTTACAAAAATTATTAGTAGTTTGCCCAAGCAATATGAAATTAAAGGATTAAACCTGCAGCTTAATTACAGCATAGGCATTAGCTCTGCGGGTAAAAGTAACGACTTTGAGTATTGGTTAAAGCGTGGTTACTTAGCGCTTAAAGATGCCAAGAGCAACACTAATCAAATAGGTTCATCCTCAAGCGATAATAATTTAATGATGGATGTGACTCTAGCTGCCAAGTTGCAAAAAGCGATACAAATGAACCAACTAGCGCTTTATTATCAACCTCAAATAAATTTACTCGATAATAAAGTAAGTGGTGCTGAAGCATTATTACGCTGGCCCAATCCTACTTTTAGCAATTTACCTATTGAAGAACTAATTACCCTTGCTGAGCACACCGGTATTATTAATGAACTCACCCTGTGGGTTATTGAACAGGCTTGTAAGGATATTGTTGAATTTACAAAAAGTGGCTACGTTGATCATACTATCAGCGTAAACTTGAGTGCTAAAAATTTAACTATTAATAACTTAGCCGAAAAAGTAGAAAACATTTTAATTAAATACCAAGTCCCTGCACACTTACTTAAATTTGAACTTACCGAGTCAGCCTTTGTAGAAAGCCAAGAAGCACTTATTAAATTAGTTGATAACTTAACTGCTCTTGGAATTAAAGTTGTTCTTGATGACTTTGGAACAGGTTACGCGTCACTTAGTTATTTAGTTAATTATCACTTTAGTGAGCTAAAAATAGATAAGTCATTTGTATTTGATTTAATTAATAATCATACCCATCAAGTTATTGTACAAACAGCGATTGATATGGCGCATAAGCTTAATTTATCAATCACAATTGAAGGTGTTGAAACGCTAGAAATACATCTGTTACTTAAAGATATGAATGCCGATAGAACACAAGGTTACTTATACGCAAAAGCACTGCCTTACACCGACTATTTACACTTCTTAAAAAGCCAATATAGCTTAAAAATGTTAGACTCCTCTTTTTAACATCTTTAGGGGCCAAGTAAAGATGCAAGGCACACTGCGTAAATTAAAATCGAGCTTAACCGAACCAGTACAATATCACTTACCTGTAGGTGAACACCTAGTAGACTTAAATGCATTTATAGGTAAAGAGCTTACGCTTACCTTTAGCGGAACCATTTTATGTTCTAACTGCGGTAAAAAAACCAAAAAAAGTTATTCTCAAGGTCACTGTTTTGTATGCATGCGCAAGCTCGCTAGTTGCGATATGTGTATTATGAAACCAGAAACCTGTCACTACGACCAAGGCACGTGCCGAGAGCCACAGTGGGGCGAAGAAAACTGCATGATCCCACATTATGTGTACCTCGCTAATACTTCAGGGTTAAAAGTGGGTATTACTCGCCATACACAAATACCGACTCGTTGGGTTGATCAGGGGGCGACTCAAGCATTGCCTATTTTTAAAGTGCAAACTCGCCTGCAATCAGGTTTAGTGGAAGTTGCATTGGCTGAGTTTATTGCCGACAAAACTAATTGGCGCAATATGTTAAAAGGTCAAAACGAAGCAATTGACTTAAAAGCAGCTGCAGCCGAACTGATCCCACAAATTAGTGAAAAGCTAAACGAGCTAAGTGAGTTATTTGGCGCAACAGCAATAGAACAACTTGATGAAGATGTGATTGATTTAGATTTCCCAGTAACCGAATACCCAACAAAAATCAGCTCATTTAACTTTGATAAAGACCCTGTTGTAAGTGGTGTTTTACAAGGTATTAAAGGTCAGTACTTAATCTTTGAAAAAGGCGTTATTAATATTCGTAAATTTACGTCTTACGAAATAACGGTAGGCTAAAGCGCCTAAGGAGTTATATTAAATGCTTAATCAATTTCCACAGCTCGTTATTGTTTATAACGAACTTGAAATAGCTCACACACCACAAGAGCGCGAAGAACACTTACACAGTGTTACACCAAGCGACTTAACTGATGTAGTTATACTTAATAAACGTGGTGAGTACTGCACTTTAAAAAATGCACCGCGAGAGCCGTTAAGCGCAGAGCAACTTGCAGTACTCGTAACAAGTTACTTATTAAATGAAGGGCATTGTTGTTTAAGTAAAATAACAACCCTAAGCGTTGAGCAAGCATTTAACTTACTTGAGCTATAAAGCGCAGCACAATTAAACCTCGGTAAGCACTTTTATATGCGCTACAGCACTTCTACCCAAAGCTGATAGCGCATAGCCACCTTCTAAATACGAAATAACCCCTTTGCAGCCGCCCTCTTTAGCAACACCACATAGTTGCTCGGTAAGCCAAATATAGTCATCCTCTACAAATTTTAAGCTTGCCATATCGTCTTCTAGGTGTGCATCAAACCCTGCACTTATAAAAAGTAACTCAGGCTTAAACGCTTTTAATTTTGGTAACCATTGCTGAGTAAACACGTCTTTTAGGTCGTCGCCATTACTGGCAATTGGCAAAGGAGAATTAACGACATGGCTATTATTTTTAACCGCTGTATTTGGGTAAAACGGATACTGAAATAACGAGCAAAGCAGTACGTTTTCATCATCAATGAAAATGTCTTGTGTGCCATTACCGTGGTGTACATCAAAGTCCGCAATCGCAATGCGTTTAACCCCTTTGCTTTGTGCGTACTTAACGGCAATAGCTAAATTATTAAACACACAAAATCCAGATGATGAATCTTTATTCGCATGATGCCCTGGCGGGCGTACTGAGCAAAAAGCAGCATCGAGTTTATCGGCAAGTATTTCATCAACAGCTAACAACCCTGCCCCCACTGCGCGTTCAATCGCTTTAAACGAATCGGGGCACAGCCAAGTATCGCCGTCTAAATTAGCGAGTCCTTCGGTTGGTAGTGTAGTTTCTACGTGTTTAACTAAAGCCTCATCGTGAGCAAGTAAATAATGCTCACGCTCGGCTTTAGGTGCTTGAAGGTGTGTTAAGCCAACATCTACACCGCTGGCTAATAATCTATCGGTAATTGCATCTAAGCGCTCTGGGCACTCAGGATGGTCGTCTATCATTTTATGCTTACGGCAATGAGGATGTGAAATAACTGCTGTACGCATAAAGTGCTCCTAACCAAAGTAAATTGAATGCTTAATATAACAAAGCCACCGACGGGTGGCTTTGCGACTTTGGTTTATATCGATACTTTAAATATTGATACTTTAAATATCGGTACTTTAAATACTAGGGTCTGTTGATCTTTGCGGATTAAAATTTGTTCAAACTAGGGGCTATTTAATCGCGGCGCGAGATTTGTAACCTAGTGGGCTAAGTCAAAACCGAGCAACAAAGAGTAAATAGCCCCTAGGAAGAACCCTTTGGGCAGCGCCTGTTTGGTATTAATGCTACGTTATCGCCTATTTATGGGGAATAACCACACTGTATAGGCTCTGCCTTGCCTAAATACCAAACAGACTGCTGCAAATTTAACCTTGAAAGATCAACAGACCCTAATGTTATTAGCTATTTTGCTTTTAAATGTAGGTTTCTAAAATCAAAGCTAAAGTCGGTAACTTGTGTTGATACTGCACGCATTTTAGCGCTGTTTACACGGTTTTGTGAGCTCATTTCAAAACGAATAAATGCATCCGCTTCAAGTAGCTTTTCATCCCACTTAACAATAAATGTATTACCAGTGTAATGCTCAAGTGTGCCTTTTAAGCGCTTGGTATGCGTAAAATCAATATGCAATTTACTATCAAGTTGTTCAATAATTACATCGCCATACCAATCATCATGTAATGTACCGGTATAGTTAATATTTGGTAATTGTGGTTGATAGTCAGCGGGTGCTTCTGGTTTTGCATGAGCATACGCGTGTTGTTTGCCTTCAAAATGACTTTTAGCTAAATCCTCTACCCAGTCTTTATCTTCAAGCTCAAGCGCATCTTCAAGTACTTCATGGGTTACCGCCGAAAGCGCACCAAAAGCTTGTTGATTAGATAAAATAACAATACCGAGTTTTTTCTCAGGCAATAAAGTAACTTGCGATACCATTCCTAAAATACCACCGCCGTGACCTAGCTTTTTAAAGCCATGGTAGTCTTCAATGCTCCAACCTAATCCATAACCTCTAAACTGTTGATGATACGACTCAAACGCGCTTTTAGACGCCATAGACGTAATATGTGGGTGCCACATTTGCGCTTGTTGTTTTTCGCTAAACAACTGCTCGCCACTTGGCATTTTACCGCCTGCTAATTGCGTACGAAGCCATTGGCTCATATCGCTTACACTTGAAGCAATTGCACCTGCACCTCTAAAATCTTCTAAGTAGTTCACAAAAAATGGATGAAGCGTACCATCCATAGGAATATGACCTGTAGCCCAGTTTTTATTGCTTTTTGGAATACGTGAAAAGCCCGCCCGTGAGTTGTCCATGTGTAGCGGTTGTAATATATTTTTTTCGATATAATCGTTCCAGCTCATACCCGACACACGTGCAACTACTTCACCAGCGGTAACAAACATCAGGTTGTTATAAGCGTATTTACTACGAAAACTGCTCGCTGGTTTTAAATACTGTAATCCCGCTAAAATTTCATCAACTGACTTGTCGGTACTTGGCCAAATCATTAAATCGCCTTGCCCAAGCCCTAGCCCACTGCGATGGCTTAATAAGTCACGAATACGCATTTCGCGTGTTACGTATGAGTCGTATAATCTAAACTCTGGTAAATGATCAATTACGCGGTCATCCCAGCTTAATTTCCCTTCATCAACCAACTTGGCAAGTGCTGCTGTTGTAAACGCTTTCGTGTTTGAAGCAATACCAAACAAGGTGTCTTTGTTTACTTTTTTGTTGGTATCGAGATTAGTTACACCAAAACCTTTAGCAAAAATTACTTTATCGTTTTCAACAATGGCGACTGCCATACCGGGTACGTCAAAACGCGCCATTGAGGCTTTAATAACGTCGTCAATTTTGTTGGTATCAACTTGTGCCCAGCTGCTAAACGTAGTGCCTGCTAGTAGTGCAATTGCGGCAAGTTTGGTTAATTTCATATCAATCCTATTTTATTATTGTTGATGAACTGCAAATTCAATTGCTGCGCGCTCTTGATTGGTATCGCTTTTTTGTGCGCGATTTAATATCGCATCACTGTATTCTTTTGGTACGCCCGCTTCAAGTGATCCGCGATGAACGTGTTTTATGTACCAATCGTATGGGAGTACATCGCTGTCGTGTGTATTAGCTATATAACAATGTGCAGTTACAGCCTCACCCGTTAAAAGCGTTGGGGCTATATCTACGCAGTCGTAACCTACGCCCTCAATACCATCTAAAATAACTTTTTCATCTTCATTAAGCTCATAAATAACGCCGTAAACCAGCGCACCTTTTTTATCGCTTGGGCAAATACTGCATTTGCCTGAGCCATCTTTAAATAGCATATCAAAAGTTAGCTCGTAACCTTTAAGTACCGCGGTTCCTACACGCTTTACATTAGGTAAGCGCGCTAACAAACGGTTAGATGACATATTAGAACCAAACGAAAAATTATATAACGGCATTTTATCTCCTGTACTTTTTAAATAAGTTAAATAACAACACGTACTGCAAGGGCAATTAAAATAACGCCAATTCCACGGTCAAACCAATAACCACGTCGCTGGAAAAAACCCCTTACGCTATTTCTAGAAAGCATTATTGACAGCATTGAAAACCACGCCCAAGTAGCCAGTGCCATGTATACGCCGTAACCTACCTGTACACTAGTGGGTGTTGTTGGGCTAATCACGAGTGTAAATAACGACATAAAAAATAACGTTGCCTTTGGGTTTAATGCATTTGTTAAAAAGCCACGCCTAAAAGCAAGCCAAACGGGTTCCTCTTGAACGGTTTTGTTTTTAATATCGTTTTCAATATTGCCTTCATTATTGTCTTTAATACTTGTAGGAGGTTTTGCTGCTCTAAGTGCTTGTACGCCTAAGTAAGCTAAATAAGCACCTGCAAGATATTTAAGCGCCATAAATAAATTAGGTGATTGCGTTAAAATAAGCGCAACACCTAAAACACAATATGCAACATGTAGTAAAATAGCAGCACCAACACCTGCGCTTGTCCACAATGCGTTACGCCTACCTTGTTGCACGCTTTGCTTAAGCACTACGGCAAAGTCAGGTCCAGGGCTTGCTACTGCAAAAAAATGAGCAATAACAATCAGTAAAAATTCATCTAAGTATTCCACGCATGTCCTTGCTAGTTTGGCGAATAAGCTAGTAACAGCGGGTTAGCCGAGTTACTTATCAGTGCTTTAATTTCTTTTTGTGCTTTTTTAAATTGGCTGCGTAAATGCGGTTTTAAATGCTTTTTAGAGTCTTTATCGTTTTTAAAGTAACTAATAAGTGCATGCATAAACACGGTGTGTGTTTCACTTAGTTTAGCTTCACGGTTAGCGTATGGGTTGTAACAAGAACCACAACCGCCCTTAAACTGATACACCGTGTTGCTCATCATCACACCAAACCCTAAAAAACAGGCAAGCGCATCGGCAGCTTGTGGTAAATACTCTTTACCACCTGGCGGTAACACACCAACGTGATGAATAAGTATGGTGGCAAGCGTGCCTGCATAACTTGCCACTAAATCCTGTGGCTGATTAATCTGATTAGGATTAAAAGAAATATTAATAGTATGGCTAGGCGGCACAATTAAGTGGCTTCCTTCTCCACGTATTTCATTGCTAAATTCAAAGTGCGGAAAAACCTGAGGCTGTAATTGCTGAGGTGCAACTAGCTGAATAGGCCACGCGCTCATACCTGCATAATTAGTAACGCGGGTAAAAACGTTCGTCGCCATTTCTTCAATACTCGATACCGAATCAGGAAAAAACGCTGCTGTCGGCAATACTATTTTTGTTTGCTTAGTAAAGTACTCAGCATCAAAATTCTCTACCGCCCAAATAAACGTATCAATAAGCCATTGCTGTTCTTGATCTTCCAATAATGGTGCCGATTTAAATAAAGCTAACATAAGGTGCTCTTATAAGTTTTAGTGCTAGTTTAGTTTTTTTGTGTAAGCGCCCATTCCCACGCTTGAGTGTTATACAGCGGTACAGTAGATAACGCATGATGATGACTACCACTAGATTCTTTAGTTGAATACGATAAGTACAATAATGTACGGTTTTCGGCATCGTAAATGCGGCGCACTTTTAATGATTTAAATAAAATACTTTTAGACGATTTAAATACCACCTCGCCCGACTTACTTCGGTCAATTTCTTGTAACTGTTCTGCTGTAATTGGCCCAGTTTGTCGACACGCAATAGACATATCAGATGGATCTGAAAAATCTAAATCAGCCTCAATGTGGCTAATGTGGCAAGTAACGCCTTTGATGATTGGATCTTGCTGCGAATTAACAACTACATCTTTGGTAGTAAACAATCCTAAACTTACCGATGCTACATCATCAGAGCAAGCACTTAACGTAATAACGGCACTTGCAAGCACAGCCAAACGTTTAAATTTTTGTGGTAATTTCATACTCATCCTTAATAGCTTATTAAAAAGTGAAATGTTGAGCCCATTATTTAAGTTAATACAATTTAGTACCTGTTAATAAGTTTGGGTTCACATGTATGTACTTATATTAACATCAAAAATAAATACGGCTAAATTACTTTAGAGTAAAGGTTTTCAGCCGTTCAGGGGTTAGCGAGCATCAGTGTATTTGGTATAATAAGGCTCGCACCGCAAGTAATAACTTATAATAGGAAAGCCGAAATGCCGCATATTATTATTGAACACTCAGAAGATCTTCCTGTATTACCACAGGTACTCGTAGAGAAAATTCATACCACCGCGTTCCAAAGCAACTTATTTGATTTAGAAACCATAAAAACACGCGCTATTGTTTATCAGCAGTATCAACTTGGTGCAGGAAAATCAGGATTTATACATATTGCGGTACATATTTTAGAGGGAAGATCGATTGAAGAAAAACAAATGCTGAGTGAAAGCTTACTCGATTGTTTAAAAACTTATTGCCGAGATTCAGACAGCTTAAGCGTTAATATTTACGACATTAAGCATGAGATATATCGTAAAAACTAATTAACTCTTTTAGTCCTTAAGCAAAAAACTGACTCTAATTACTAAAAAATCCCAGAGGGGTTTTTTAGTAATATTTGATAAAATAGAAGCTTTCAAAGAGGTGCGATTAAAGATATAAATGGTTTTATGTTTGCCCATTATTAAATTTTTCTCGCTTTAATTTTATAAAGCAATATTCGTAAGTATTTTTAGTGACAAGTTCATTACCAGCTAGAATTTAATTTCAAATAAGCTCTTCAAAATTGTCATATGCAAACCTACCTTCCCCTAGAGTTACACTCTTTTCATCAATACCAATTAGTTTTAGTTTTAAAGATAAAGATAAAGATAAAGATAAAATGATATGTCGCAGAAAAAATGTAATCAAAATCTGATATTGAACTAATTTAGTTAAATTTAAAAAGCATGCTATCTATTTTAAATTAATAGTAATTGTTAAATCTAGATAAAGTATTTGGTTGATATTTACTTGGGAAGTTTGTAAAAGTGGTGGCCCCTCCCAGACTCGAACTGGGGACCTAACGATTATGAGTCGTGTGCTCTAACCAACTGAGCTAAGGGGCCAACTTTTATATAACTGTAAAACAGTTAATTTTTGAAGCGTTCAATCACAGAGCGACTAAAGCGGACTGCAGTATAAAAACTTTTTAGGTGCTTGTCACTACCAAAAACCTTTATTTTAACAATCAATAAGCTAACTGCTTAAATAGTAATCTTTTTAGCGGGTATATGTATTAAATATAGATATTTTTTACTTTAATGATTATTCAAAAAGCCTTACTTAAATAAAAGTTAGTGTTCTGGTGGTTACTTTTTAAGTAAAGCAAACATATATGTGTAAGCGTACAGGGCTGTAAAAAAAATACTTGGGGCTACAGTAAGTGCCAAATTAGGTGTTTGGTTTATAACATTAACCGTAATAACCAAGATTGACTGCACAAAAATTGGAATGATTGGGGCAAATAACGTTCCTGCCACCCTCTTATTGTTTAAATACGAAGCAGATAAATTAATCGCGTTATTAAAACTTTGTCGTATGGCTATATTTTGAGGTGTTTTAGAATGGAACATACAAATAATAGGGCTTACAAAAGCTAAAGATACATAACTCGTTTTATACTTATTTACGACTTTCTCTAAAATAAAAGTAAAAAACAGGGTCACAAAACCACTGTATGAGCCTTGTACCAGAGCAGCTTGTAGCGTAACTGACTGAGCAATATCATCTGCGCTATTTGCCCAATAAGCCCAACCAAAATAAAAAACAAATGACACGATGCCAGATAATATAAGACGACTATTCAATTAAACCTCTTAGAGCATTTTTATACACGATGACTAAATAAAAGATAGGCGTTTATTGTAGTCAAAAATAAACGTTTAAGTCGAAATTTTATTATTTTAAGTAAAACGCTACATTACATTCATAAAAAATAAGATCCATATCATAGTTATTACTAAATCTTGATACTTACATACTGAATAAGAGTATATTTTATACAAAGTATAATTAATTCTACTATAAGAGTTTTTAAGTATGATGTGGTATCAAGATACTAATCCGTTAAATGGGCTATGGTTATCAGCTTTGGTTGCCGTACTCCCTATCCTTGTCTTTTTATTATGCCTAGTGGCTTTCAAAATGAAGGGCATAACAGCAGGTATTATTGCACTTATTTTACAGGTAATTATCGCTATGTGGCCTTTTGGTATGCCTGTGGCAAGTATTGCTGGTGCGGGGTTTTTAGGCGTGCTTACTGCAATTTGGCCTATTGCTTACATAATAGTGCTGGCAGTGCTACTTTATCGTTTGACCGTAGCAAGTGGCCGTTTTGATACTGTGCGAAACAGTATTGCAGGTATTTCTGCTGATCAGCGTATACAAGTACTTCTTGTTAGCTTTGGTTTTGGTGCGTTTCTTGAGGGTGCTGCGGGGTTTGGCGTTCCAATCGCAATCTGTGCTGCGTTATTGGTGCAACTCGGGTTTAAGCCCGTTAAAGCAGCAATGCTTTCTTTAGTGGCAAATGTTGCTGCCGGCGCATACGGCGCAATAGGTATTCCTGTTATCGTTGCTGCAAAAGTTGGGGGCGTTAACCTAGCTGATTTATCATTCGATTTGGTATTAGTACTTCAACTCGTTTCTTTTGCAACCCCTTTCATTTTGGTGATGATTCTTGATGGATGGCGTGGATTTCGTGAAACCCTGCCAATAACCTTAGCCGTGAGCGTTACATATAATGTATCACAAGCTTCTCTATTAATATTTCTTGGACCTGAACTTGCCGATATTCTTCCTGGTCTCCTTGCTATGGTAATGATTGTTATTGTAGGTCGCTTTTGGAAACCTTCACACATTTACCGCGAGAATAACAGCCCAGCGCCAACTCCTGTAAAAGAGAGTTTTAAAAAAATACTCGTAGCATGGAGCCCATTTTATATTCTAACCGCAGCAATTTTTGTATGGAGCATTCCTGCTTTCAAAGCGCTTTTTTTGGAGGGAGGTGTATTGTCCTCCCTCGTTTTAAAATTTTCACTACCAGGAATTACCGGTGTTATTGTCTCAAGTGGTGCTACCCAAGCAAGTACTGCAACATGGGCTTTTACACCAATTAACGCCACTGGCACTGCTATTCTTGTTGCTATCATCATCATTTTTGTTACGACTAAGCAATTACACCTAACTGATGTACTAAAAACATTCAGTAAGACTGTCTGCGATCTTTGGCAATCAATTGTGCTTATTGCTTTGATTCTTGCGTTAGCGAATATTGCTAACCTTTCGGGAGGAACAGCCTCTATTGGTAACGCTCTGGCCGCTGTTGGGATCGCGTTTCCGCTTTTATCTCCGATTATTGGCTGGTTTGGCGTGTTTATTACCGGCTCTGTTGTTAACAACAATACTTTATTTGCCCAGCTTCAATCGATTACCGCAACTAAAATAGGTGTCGATCCAACATTATTAGTCGCTGCAAATACTGCGGGAGGAGCTGTCGCTAAAGTCATTTCGCCACAATCTATTGCAATTGCAGCAGGTGCAGTGGGGCTTACGGGTCGTGAAGGCGATATTCTTAGGGCATCAATTAAATACAGCTTGGGTATGCTTGCATTTTTGTGTGTGTGGGTAATGCTTTTATCGCTTGTTACTCACTCATTATAAATATTGTATTTAAGTAGTAATACTAAAGGTTAAAAATATAGTGTTCTATGTGAGTCAATTAATTAAAGTACAGCTAGGTAAAGCTCACTTTAATTAATTGACTACACAACAAGCCGCGTGGGATTACTTTTTCGCAATAATATAAATTGCATGTATTAACCCGGGGAAATAACCAAGCAGCGTTAATACAATATTTAGCCAAAAGTGTAAACCTAAGCCAACTTGTAAAAACACACCCAGTGGCGGTAGTAAAACAGACAAGATGATACGAATGATATCCATCATTAAACTCCAGTAAAGTTAAGTGTTAAAAAGCAAAAACCCAGCGGTGCTGGGTTTTCATAATGCAAAATTATTCAGCAACGATAGCTAGTTTATCTACTACGTCACGAACATCTTCAGCATTTTTAGCAATTTTAACTGCTAGCTGCTTTTCGGCTTCTGACTTAACAGAACCATTTAGGG
Source organism: Pseudoalteromonas sp. SWXJZ94C (assembly GCF_015864385.1). Classification (NCBI taxonomy): domain Bacteria; kingdom Pseudomonadati; phylum Pseudomonadota; class Gammaproteobacteria; order Alteromonadales; family Pseudoalteromonadaceae; genus Pseudoalteromonas; species Pseudoalteromonas sp. SWXJZ94C. Next base: position 81,254 of record NZ_JADYXF010000007.1, on the reverse strand, counting down.
TAACTACACCGTTGTCGGTATCTACATCAATATCTGTACCGCCAACTTCCGAGTCAAATAAGAAGCGAGTTGTGATTACTGTTGTGATTTTAGCGTCGGTTAGGTCGTTATCATCATTGTCGTTCATCATGCTTTTATCAGTGTTTTTCGCATCCATGTTGTTAACAACCGTTAGGCTATTATCAACGTCGGTTACGCCGTCTAGGCTAAGTACAAGTTCTTCAGCAAGCTCTTTATCTAGTTCGCTATTTACTTTACCTGTAAGTACTACCTTTCCATTTTTTACATCAGTGTTAATGTCAAAGTTGTTTAGATTAGTGTTCATAAGAAGCACTGTTTCTGCCTTACCATCAATCCAAGCATCTTTACTTTCGTTTTCCCAGCTGTTTGCTTGGGCACTCATAGCCGTAGTACCAAGAACTAAAGCCGCGATAATAGATTTGTTAAATGTTTTCATAATCTTTCTCCTTTTGATTAAAGACACTTTAACTAATGCGAACTTCACGCCAACCTTATTTAAATATATATATCAACAACTTAAAAAATAATAACCATAAACACTATGATCGTTGTGAGTAATTATTTACAGGCTTATCGGTAAAAATTTCTCAAGTAGTGAAAATAGCTAGATAATTGCTGTTTTGGTTAATCTATCGTTAATATAACAAATACATTTTTAATACATAAAACTTAAGTAATTGATTAATTAAAGCTTTATATTTGGTACGTGCCTTGCTTATACATAAACAATAGTTAATATAATAAGGAATGCCCCATGTCAGTAAAACTAGAAGATCGTCCAATAGAACAGGTACGTGAACAAGTGATTGATCAATTAATTTATAATTACAGCCATGGAGTTATTTCTGTTGATGCATTTGAACGACGTTTAGATAATGCGATGGATGCAACCAACAACAAAGCCCTACTAATGCTGGTTGAAGATTTAACGCTTAATACTGATCAACAATATAAAGCTGAAAAACAATCTCAGTTTTCGCCAAACTACAGCGCGCAGCAAACAAGTGATGATGACTTTACGCTGCGCAGCATTTTAGGCTCTAACGAGCGCAGCGGTCAGTGGGTCGTGCCAAAAAATATATATTTGAGTAACTTTATGGGATCGGTTGTACTTGATTTTACTGATGCCATTTTTGCTCATCAAAACGTAACTATTCATGTTAACTGTATTTTTGGCAGTGATGAAATTTACGTACCTGAGCACGTAAATGTAGTCTCTAAAATGTTTTGCATTTTAAGTAGCCTTGAAAATAAGTCGGTCTCACTAAACAAGCGCCAAGGTCCAACAATTCATATTGAAGGAAAAGCGGTAATGGGATCGGTTGAAGTAAAAATAAAACGTACTATAAAAGAAAAGTTTATAAGCTTTGCTAATGAGCTAAAAGCACAACTAGGTGGTGGTTCTACGCATCAATAGTTAGCGTTAAAAATTATATCTACAATATAAATCACGTATTTACTTTATTAGGCACCGCATGCTGCGGTCTTAATATCCACGACTAATATGCGTCATAAGTCGTTATTCCTCTCACTTGGAATATCACTTAAGTATTCAACAAATTCAATTTCGAAGCCCGCTGGGTCAATAAAATAAACGTTTTTTCTAAATGGGTTTTCACTTCCTTTTTTAGCTACTTTAAAATCGGCTTTTTGTAAACGCTGTACTGTAGCATCTAAATTATTTGTCACGTAGGCAAAGTGCGCAAAGCCAACTTGATGCCCTGATAAATCTCTATTTTCACCCTCCCCGTGATCGCTTATTGCAATGTATTGCGTCGCATCTCCAAAGTGTACCCAACGCCTTGGTTTACCATACCAAGTACCAGTTCCCTCGCTTCTTATAAACCAATACGGAAATGCTGCTTGGTAAAATTTAAGCATACTATTTATATCATTCGCGACTAAGTTTACGTGCTCTAAATACATAATGTTGTCCTATCAATTAAGTTAGGAACACGGTAAAACCTCAAGCTAACTTTAGGTAAAGCATTATTTAAAATTAATTCGATTTGATTAATACACAAAGGAACATAATGACTTATTAATTGCTCATTATTATTTTTTAAAAATATATAAATTTTCAATATAGTATAAAAAACAAACATAAGTATTTAGGGTTTATTGTTTACTTTATGTCAAAAGTCGCTAAAATACGCCGGCTGAAATATATAAACGTTCTTTTACAACCCAAAGGTAATACCATGCATCCAATGTTAAACATTGCGGTTCGCGCTGCGCGCAACGCAGGCAAAATTTTACTTCGCGCAAGTGAAGATTTATCAAAAGTTGAAGTGCAACAAAAAGGCGCTAACGATTTAGTAACTAACATTGATAAAGAAGCCGAAGCCGTAATTCGCGACACAATTTTACAGTCTTACCCTACTCACTCAATTGTTGGTGAAGAACTAGGTGAGCATAAAGGCAAGGATGATGATTACCAATGGATTGTAGATCCTATCGATGGAACAACTAACTTCATCAAAGGTATCCCTCATTACGCGGTCTCTATCGCACTTAAAGTTAAAGGTCGTTTAGACCAAGCCGTTATTTATGATCCAATTCGTGGTGAGCTTTTCACTGCATCTCGCGGTCAAGGCACTCAACTTAATAGCAAACGTCTACGTGTAAGCAAAACTACGGTTCTTGCGGGCACTGTACTTGCAACTGGTTTCCCTTTCAAAAATAAACACCACATGGATGCATACACAGAAGCATTCAAAGCATTGTTTGCACACACAGCTGATATTCGCCGTGCAGGTTGTTCTGCATTAGATATGGCATATGTTGCTGCTGGTCGTGTTGATGGCTTTTTTGAAATTGGTTTAAAACCTTGGAATTCTGCAGCGGGCGAACTTATGGTTAAAGAAGCTGGCGGTATGGTTGTAGATTTTGCTGGTGGTAATAACTATAACCACAGCGGTAATATTATCTGTGGTTCACCAAAACTTACTCAAGCAATTATTCGTGAAATTCGTCCAGTACTAACTGAGTCGTTACTTCGCTAATAAATAGCATGACGAAAAAGGAGCTTAGGCTCCTTTTTTTGTGCTTAAAAATAAGGGTTATCTAGCTTAAGTTCTACTGTTTTACCTTTTGCGTAAGGTAATGTATTTAAATCCTTTGCAAAGTATTCATCAAACAACGTATCAAACTCACCATTTTTTTGCATTATTTTAAGCCCTTTTTCAATTGCCACTGCAAGCTCTGGCTTACTATTTGATACAAAATAATAGAATCCTGTTGGGTAACTTATATATAAGTTAGGTATTATCACTAGGTTGCTTTGTTTATTAGCTAGAAGCTCTGAATTAACCTCGATAAATGAACGTGGAAAGTAATCAATACGCCCTGCACTTGTTAAGGCAAACATAGCTTGATAATTTGCAAGCGGCCTTATATGTAAGCCATTAAACGCCATTATTTTTGTATCTGGCCAATCATGACCTTGCACCGCAGAAAGCTTACCTAACTGCTCTAAACTAGTAATACCTTTAAATCTAGTAACGCTGTTTTTACTTGTTAATAACGCCCTTTTACCTATGTAGCCTTTAAATAATGGGATTTTAATCGCAATAGCTAGAGACTCTCTCTCGGGGCTGCTCATACTCCAGTATAAATCTAAATTTTTTGTATCTAGCGCTATTAAAGTGCGTTGTTGATGGGGATGAATTAAAACGGGGTTAATCTCTGCAGGGTATTGTGCGCTCACCAATGCTTTTTCTAATAGCTCGTTAAGGTAATCGTCACGAGCATATTGCACACGCTGCTCCTGCGCTATATTTACTATATTTACCTCACTCGCTAAAGCGCTGCATACAAACAAACTTACTACGTTAATCAAATACTTTAATGGCAACATAATTATCACCTTAGTTATTATCGGTAGTTTTAACAGTTATTATTGATAGTTTAAATTATCGCGTTATTTAAGCTAAATAGCTTCCAGCGCCTAAATATAAGATAACGATGAAGATATTATGTAACTGTACTTATTAATAACCGCGCTATTAATACTTATTTTAAATACATAGTACATAGTACAGAGTTACACTCATGGTGTGCTCTACAAAGTTAGCACTGTTTATTCATACTTGCACAGTAAAGCTAAAAAATCGTGAACATAAATATATTACAGACAATAAAAAACCGCTCAATGAGCGGTTTTTTAAAGTAGTTACAAAACCATTACGGCATAGCGTCTTGGTCTGCGCCTTCTTTTTCAATTACTTCTGGTATTAAATCTTCTTTACTTACACCCATCGCAATAGCAACAGAGCTCGCAACATAAATAGAAGAATAAGTACCAATAAATACACCAAACAGCAATGCAGTTGCAAAGCCATGAATAGTTTGTCCGCCCCAAGCAAACAAGGCAATCAATACTAAAATAGTGGTGATTGATGTTACAAGAGTACGATTAAGTGTTTGAGTAAGTGAAATATCTATAATCTCTACTGTATCGTCGATACGTACCTTACGGAAGTTTTCACGTATACGGTCTGATACAACTATTGTATCGTTAAGTGAGTAACCAATTACCGCAAGAATTGCCGCTAATATAGTTAAGTCAAACTCCAAACCTAGTATCGAAAATAAACCGACAGTAATAATAACATCGTGTAATAGTGCACCTACCGCACCAACAGCAAAACGCCATTCAAAGCGAAATGCAACGTAGATTAAAATACAAATAAGCGCAGTTAACATGGCTAGGCCACCCTGCTCTTTTAAGTCTTCACCTACACTTGGACCTACAAACTCAATACGGCGCATTACTACGCTGTCATCAGCTTTTTTTAGGGCATCAATTACTTGGTTACCAATTACTTCGGCTTTTACATCGTTACCACGTGGTGCTAAGCGAACTAAAATCTCTTGGCTTGAACCAAATAGTTGCACCGATGCATCTGCAAAGCCGTTATCAGCTAGTGCATCACGTACTTTTTTAAGGTCTGCTGGTTGTGAAAAACCAACTTCTACAGCAGTACCGCCTGTAAAATCTAAACCAAAGTTTAAACCCTTAACAAAAATTGATGCAAACGACGCTAAAATTAATAACGTCGAAAAGCCCATAGCCACTTTGCGAAGAGACATGAAACGAAGGGTTCTACTACCCAAACTTAAAATTTGCATGTCTGCTCCTTAAATCGAAAGTTTATCAACACGTTTACCACCAACAAATAAGTTGATTACCGCACGGGTACCAACAATGGCCGTAAACATTGAAGTTAAAATACCAATCGCAAGTGTAACCGCAAAGCCTGCTATTGGACCTGTGCCCACTGCAAACAGTATAACGGCAGCGATCAGAGTAGTGATGTTGGCATCAAATATGGTGCTAAATGCGCTATCGTAACCAAAATGAATCGCCTGTTGAGGGCTACGACCATCGGCTAGCTCTTCACGTATACGTTCAAAAATAAGTACGTTAGCATCTACAGCCATACCAACCGTCAATACAATACCTGCGATACCAGGCAGAGTAAGTGTAGCGCCTGGAATTAAAGACATAACACCTACAATCAGCACTAAGTTAGCCGCAAGCGCAAGGTTTGCAACCATACCAAAGCCTTTGTAGTACACAAGCATAAACACAAGTACAAACGCAAAACCAAGTGCAACCGCAGTCATACCCGCTTCAATATTTTCTTGGCCTAAGCTTGGACCTACTGTGCGCTCTTCAACAATTTGAATTGGCGCTACAAGTGCTCCAGCACGTAGTAATAAACTTAAGTTATGCGCTTCAGCAGGATTATCAATACCAGTAATACGGAACGAGCGATCAAGACGAGCTTGAATAGTTGCTACGTTAATGACTTCTTCAACCTTAATCGGTGGAAGTGCTTTACCGTCTGAATCTTTTTTACCTGATGGCTTGTACTCAATAAATACCGTTGCCATGCGCTTACCAATAGCACGTTTGGTAAAGGCATTCATTTTTGCCCCACCTTTGCTATCTAACGTAATACTTACTTGTGGGCGTTGGTATTCATCAGCGCCAGATTGCGCGCCAGTTATATGGCTGCCTTCTAAAATAATACGTTTTTTAAGAACCACAGGATAACCGTCGCGGCTCATAATCATTTCAGTGCCTGCAGGAATTCGACCTTGGGCAGCAGCACTTGCATCGGCATTTTCGTCTACTTCACGAAATTCAAGTGTTGCCGTAGCGCCTAATATTTCTTTAGCGCGAGCAGTGTCTTGAATACCTGGAAGTTGAACAATAATACGCTCAGAACCTTGACGCTGTACGTTTGGTTCAGCAACACCAATTTGGTTGATACGATTACGAATAATCGTTTCATTTTGCTTGATAGCGTAGTCACGAATTCCTTTGAGTTTTTGCTCACTCATCGTCGCAAAAAATGCTTTATCGTTACTGCTGTCATCAATGTAAACGTTTAGTGGGTAGCGAGTTTCTAAAACACTTTCAGCTGCGTTTTTATCTTCCTCGGTACGCATTTCTACACGCATACGCTCAGAACCGGCTACACGTCGAACACTACGGTAACGTAGTTTTTCTTCGCGTAAATCACTACGAAAATCTTGTTCCATTTGCTCAAGTTGGTTATCAACCGCCGTAGCCATGTCGATTTCCATAGTGAAATGTACACCACCACTTAAATCAAGACCGAGCTTCATTGGTTCTCCACCAACCGCTTTTAACCACGCTGGTTGAGCTGGAGCCATATTTATAGCAGAAATGTAGTCGTCGCTAAGTGAGTCGCGCAGCACATCATGCGCTTTTAGCTGCTCTTCAACATTTTTTAAACGAACTAAAATTTGTCCATCTTCAAGTACTGTTGATTTAGCGGTTACGTTATGTTGTTTGAGGATTGAATTTACTTTGTCTACAACACTGAGATCGACATCAGCGCCTTTAGCACCTGAAACTTGTATAGCCGGATCGCGACCATACAAGTTTGGAGAGGCATATAAAAGGCCAATGGCTACCACAGCTAAAACAAGTAAATATTTCCAAAGTGGAAACTTGTTTAACACGGAAACGTCCTTATTATTTTTATAGCGACTTCATTGTGCCTTTTGGCAATACCGCAGATACAGATGACTTTTGTACTGTTACTTCTGCTTGCTCATTTAGTGAGATAACGATGAAGTCTTTATCTTCAGATATCTTTATAATTTTACCCACTAAACCACCTTGAGTAAGTACTTCATCACCTTTAGCCATCGCATTCATTAAGCTTTTATGCTCTTTAACACGATTAGCTTGTGGGCGATAAATCAAAAAGTAAAAAACTAAACCAAAAATAGCTAACATTATTAGCATTTGCATAGTTCCGCCGCCAGCGCCAACAGCTCCAGCACTTGCGTGTGCGTTTGAAATAAATAAACTCATGATACTTCCTCTTTAATTTTTAAGTTTTAATTTGTGATATTAGCAAGCTCTGGCACATCTTGGCCTCGGCGAGCATAAAAATCTTTTACGAATTCTTCTAATTTACCTTCGCTAATCGCGTTACGTAAACCTTCCATAACACGTTGATAGTAACGTAAGTTATGAATTGTATTTAGTCGTGCACCTAAAATTTCGTTACACTTATCAAGGTGATGTAAATACGCGCGTGAATAGTTTCCACACGTATGGCAATCACACTCAGGGTCAAGTGGACCAGTATCTGTTTTATGCACAGCGTTACGAATTTTAACAACACCGGTAGTAATAAATAAGTGACCGTTACGAGCGTTACGCGTTGGCATAACACAGTCAAACATATCTATACCACGGCGAACCGATTCAACTAAATCCTCTGGCTTACCAACACCCATTAAATAACGAGGTTTGTCTTCTGGCATTTTAAACGCGCAATGATCAAGAATATTCATCATTTCGTTTTTAGGCTCGCCTACCGATAAGCCACCTAATGCATAGCCATCAAAACCAATGTCTTCAAGACCGGCTTGCGATTGTGCACGTAACTCTGGGTACATACCACCTTGAATTATACCAAACAAAGCAGATGGGTTATCGCCATGACCTTCTTTAGAGCGCTTAGCCCAACGAAGAGATAGCTCCATAGAGTCTTTCGCTTCTTTTTCGGTAGCAGGGTATGGTGTACATTCGTCAAAAATCATAACGATGTCTGAGCCTAAATCACGTTGTACTTCCATTGATTTTTCTGGCGACATCATAATTTTTTCACCGTTTACCGGTGAGCTAAATAACACACCTTCTTCGGTAATTTTACGCATTGCACCAAGGCTGAAAACCTGAAAGCCACCTGAATCAGTTAGAATTGGGAAATCCCAATTCATAAAGTCATGTAAATCACCGTGTTGCTTGATGATTTCAGTACCTGGGCGAAGCATTAAATGAAAAGTATTACCTAAACATATTTGTGCACCGGTTGCTTTTACTTCATCCGGTGTCATACCTTTAACAGTACCGTAAGTACCTACAGGCATAAATGCGGGTGTTTCTATAACACCACGGTCAAAAATCAAGCGGCCGCGGCGCGCTTTTCCGTCAGTACGGTCTAATTCAAATTTCATATCATCCTCAATGTCAGAAAAACAGTCCAACAAGCTATAATTTAACCGCTCGATTCTACCCTTTTTGCTAAGTTAATACTATTAGCTGCGGTGAATTCGATCTCGATTAACTATCCTAAACACAAACCCCAACAACGTTGCTGGGGTTTTTAATCATTTTGGTTGAGCTTAATTACTTACGAGTTAAAAACATTGCATCACCATAACTAAAAAAGCGATATTGTTTTTCAATCGCGGTGTTGTATGCATTCATTATGTTGTCTTGCCCGCTAAATGCACTAACAAGCATAATAAGTGTTGATTCTGGTAAGTGAAAATTAGTTATCATGGCATCAACAACGTTAAACTGATAACCCGGGTAGATAAATATATCTGTATCACCAAAGTAAGTATCTAATTTACCGCCATGTACCTTTGCTGCAGACTCTAATGAACGAACCGACGTTGTACCTATAGCAATAACTCGACCGCCTCGAGCTTTAGTTTGCGCCACTGCATCTACAACTTCATCAGGTACTTCTATATACTCTGAGTGCATAATATGTTCATCAACACTGTCAACTCGTACAGGCTGAAACGTACCAGCACCAACGTGCAGAGTAACAAAAGCCATTTGAACGCCTTTACTTTTAAGCGCTGCCATTAACTTATCATCAAAATGCAAGCCAGCAGTAGGGGCTGCTACAGCACCTGGTTTTTCACCATAAACTGTTTGATAGCGCTCACGGTCTGCTTCATTGTCTGGACGGTCTATGTACGGCGGTAATGGCATATGACCAATATCGTTCAGTATGTCGAGAACATTTTGACTATGATCAAACTCAAGCTCAAATAATGTATCGTGACGCGCAACCATAACTGCTTTTGCTTTACCTTCAAGAATGACTTCGTTGCCTGGTTTCAATGATTTGCTTGCGCGCACATGCGCAAGTACACGATGCTCATCAAGCACTCGCTCTACTAACACTTCAACTTTGCCGCCAGACGCTTTTTGACCAAACATGCGTGCAGGTATTACTCTGGTGTTATTAAACACCAATAAGTCATTTTCATTTACTAATTCAAGTATGTCGCTAAATACTTTGTGCTCAACCACTCCACTTGGTCCATCGAGACTAAATAAGCGACTACTCGTTCGATCCGCTTTAGGAAAACGAGCTATTAATTCATCAGGTAAGTCAAAGCTAAAATCAGCCACGCGCATAATCGGTTATCCACATCATTTAAAATCGCGCCAAGTGTATAACTATCGTGTATTAAGCTCAAGAAATCGGTCTAACTTCTATTAATTTAAAAAAAGTATTTTAAATATGTACTTACGCTGAATTACCTTGTTCTTATCAAAAAATATCATTACTCTAACTTCGTTAAATAATTTTAAGTTTTGGTAGGAGTACCCAGCACGTGGAAAATCAGCTTAAGTTGCTAATATTAAATGCAAGTAGTGCTGAACGACGTACTATTCGTACCACTTTAAATAATTTAAATGTATTTAATTTTATTGAAGCGCAAGACAGCCAACAAGCTTTAAAAATCTTAAAACAACAACCTGTCGATATTATTATTACTGGGCTAAATGTTGGTAAAATTGATGGTTGGCGCTTTTCACGAATGATTCGTTCAGGCTTATTAAAAACCCCTAAAAATACGCCAATATTACTTATTCCCCCTATCTATTGCGAGCGAATAGCTGAAACAACGGCACGCAGTTATGGTATTGATGCAGTATTACCTTTTGAACATCAAGACATGTTGCCACAGGTTTTAGCTAATGTACTGTCAACTCATTTAGAAAAAAGCAGTAGATTAAACCTATTATTATTAGAGCCACTTCAAAGCAAAGCCGATAGCATTAGTGAAGAACTCAAACTAAATTTTGCAATTACACATGTAACATCATGTAAATCAGCTCTTAATGCTTATAACCAGCAACAATTTGCAATAGTACTTTTAGATGCCACTGCAGACAGAGCCGATAGAGCTAGCGTGTTAGTAGAAAACATTCTGCAACACAACTCTAAACAAGCCATTGTGACAATTATAGATAATGCTGATGCCGACTATGCCGAGCGACTTTTACTATCTGGCGTTACTGATTTTATTCGCGCACCTTACGACTCTTCTTTTTTAAATAAAGTCTGTGATCACGCTGCTCGCCGCGAAGATTTTATGGTTAGCTACGCTGAGTTTGCTCATAAAGTAGAGCAACTAAGCTTAAGCGAAATGAAATATAAAGAGTTGTTCTCTGCCCACCAACGTATTTTATTACATTTAAATACCGTTGTGCTTGAGCTTGATCAGCAAGGTCATATTCGCTTTATAAACCCAGCATGGGAAACACTAAGCGGGTTTGGCGTTAAAACGTCTTTACAGAAATCATTAACTGATTTTTGTACTGACGAGTGTCGAAAAAAATTACAAAGTACAATAAATGATATTCTGCATGGTGGTGAACAAAAACAACAGATTGAAGTTAAAATAAATCAAAAGAATGGTAGTAAAATTTGGGTTGAATGCAGGCTACAGCTTATTAAAAACAGCCATAATAATGCCACTATTACAGCGACAATCGATAATATTCATGAACGAAAGCAAGCTGAACTACAACTGCGTCATTTAGCATTGCACGACACTCTTACCGGTTTGCACAATCGCTATTACTTTGACCAACAACTTAATCGTATATGCCAACCTAAACATACACACTCAAATATCGAACATGCTTTAATTTATATCGATCTTGATCATTTTAAAATAATAAATGACAGCCAAGGTCATCACCAAGGTGATATTGTTTTAAAAGAAGCGGCAAGGTTGTTTAAAGAAAATATTGGCGATGAACATCTTGTTTGCCGAATTGGTGGAGATGAATTTGCTGTAATCTTAACCAACATGAACTTACTTGAGGCGCACTTAGTTGCTGAGGGCGTATGTAGCGCAATCGAAAAACATGCTTTTAAATCAGACGATCAAGTTTATACAATAAGTTGTTCTATTGGTTTAGCTCAAATAACATCAAAAAATTGCGACCCTAATGAATGTTTAAAACAAGCTGATATCGCACTATATATTGCTAAAAATTTAGGTCGTAATTTAGTTCACTGTTATTGCAAAGAAGATGCACAAAATAACACGCTGCAAACGGGTTTAGAGTGGGGTCATGAAATTCGCCAAGCGCTAAAACAAGATAATATAGAACTTCATTATCAACCAATATGGGATTTCAAAGAAAGTAGAGTTGCTTATTTTGAAGCCCTTCTGCGCTTAAAGCTTAATGATAAGCTGATATACCCTGACCAATTTATTCCCTCATTAGAGATGTTAAATGATACATTTTTAATGGATCAGTGCGTTATTCGTAACGCTATTGAATGTGTATCAAAACACCCAGAACTCAACCAGGTGGCAATTAACCTATCCGCTCAATCATTTTTAGATGAACGATTACTGCCTCTTATAGAATCGAATTTAGCAAAGTACCAAGTATCACCTAGCCGTATTATTTTTGAAATAACCGAATCAGCAAGCATTAATAACTTAAAGGCAACACGCAAAATGATCGAAAAGCTTAATAGCTTAGGCTGTCACTTTTCGATTGATGACTTTGGAACAGGCTTTAGTACTTTTAATTATCTAAAGCAATTACCTGCACAGCATGTAAAAATTGATGGCTCGTTTGTACGTGACATGCTAAATGATCCTATAGACCTAGCATTAGTTAAAGCCATTAACGATATAAGTCGCTCACTCGATAAACGCTCTGTAGCGGAATATGTTGAAAATAAAGAAATATTTTTCGCACTAAAGGAGATTGGTGTAGATTACGGGCAAGGCTACTTTATAGCGCGCCCAATCCCTGTTGAAAAAGTAAAAGCGGAGCTTGAAAAAGTTTTAAACAATAAAACTTTTTACCAACAATAACCTAGCTAACAATAAACATTATTAAACAATTTTAAGCATTTTATTACTACCATTATTACCTTTCTTACCTATACTTTCCTTACTGCTCAACAAATGTCACGCACTTTAATGTATTACATGTTAAAGAAGTAACATTACCACTTATCAGTACATAACTATGATGATGAGCTTACTGCTACTTTGGATTTTAAGGAGAAAGGTATGATGCAATTAGTTATTTTATTACTGATTATTCACTTTACCATTGCTTACCAATGTTACCGTTACGCATGTATTAAAGGCTACCCTGTTAAAGTATTTACCATATTGGGATGCATACCTTATTTTAACTTAGTAGTTTGGATTTACTTATTATTTTTACCTGAACTAGAACCTTTTGAAAGCCATTCCCATGAACAAAAGCAGCCTTTATAGGCTGCTCTACTTTTTAAATTATACTAATTCTATAAAGTAAGTAATCATTATTACAGCAAGTAATATTTTAATAACTACCTTTAATTAATATTACTCTGCTTTGGTAAAATCTAAGCTACATTGATGCTTTAAAAATAACTCAAGCTGTTGGCTAAACAATTTAAAATCACGAATTCGCCCTGTCGTTTTACGCCACAAAATACCAATATCTCGGTATGCATCACTTTGTGATGGTGTTGCCACCATATTCTTATTTTCTAAAATTCCGGCATTAATTGCCATCTGAGGTAAAAAAGTTACCCCTAGCTGATACTCAACCATGCTAAGTAATGTGTGTAAGCTTGCCGCTTCAAATGGATTAATACAACTAGCACGATTTAAATGACACGCACTAAGCGCATGGCCTGTCATACAGTGCTCACGCTCTAATAAGAATACGCTAGCCTCTGGTAAGAGGTTAAAGTCTACTACGTCTTTTGCAGCGGTATAATTTTTATGATGCACCAAACTAAACTGATCTTTTGCGAGAACTTGCGTATGAAATTTATCAGTTTCGTAAGGCAAAGCTAATAGTGCTAAATCGATATGACCATGCTCAAGCTTATCGAGCAGTTTATCGCTTGTATCTTCTATTAATATAAGTTCTAAATCACAAAAGGTTTCTTTGCAAAAATGATACAAAGGAGCGGCTATAAAGCTCGCTATAGTGGGTATTACACCAACGGTGAGTTTGCCACTTAGTGGTGTTAAAAAGCTTTTAGTAAGCTCTTTTAAACTAATTGTATCGTTAATTATTTTACGAGAGCGCTCTACTACTTCCTCACCAATACTGGTAAACATAAGGCTGCGATTTTCGCGTTCAATAAGCTGACAACCCAAAGTTTCTTCGAGGTTTTGGATAGCACTGCTTAAGGTAGATTGCCCTATAAAGCATGCACTTGCTGCGCGACCAAAGTGTTGATGCTGATGTACAGCCAATAAATACTGTAGTTGTTTAATACTTGGAAGATTAGTCATTTTTTCTTTCCACAAATAAAAAGACCCCAACACCTAGGGCATTGAGATCTTTTCAAGCTAAAAGTCTTTGAGTACTTTTTTGTTAAACCCCAAAAGCGGTTCTTAGTACGTAGAAAATAACAATAGCAAGGGCAGCACCAACTGGCAATGTAATTACCCAAGAAACTACAATGTTTCTAATAACGCCCATATTAAGAGCACCAATTCCACGTGCCATACCTACACCTAATACCGCGCCAACTAAGGTTTGAGTAGTAGAAATTGGCATACCGGTACCAGATGCAATAACAACTGTTGAAGCAGCAGCTAGTTCAGCAGCAAAACCACGGCTAGGTGTTAAATGTGTAATACCTTCACCAATCGTTTTAATTACTTTTTTACCTAAAATAGCAAGACCAGCAACAATACCAAAACCACCTAGAGGTAGAATCCACCAAGCAATAGCAGCTTTCTTAGCAATTTCACCGTTGTTTTCAACAATGTTTACTACAGCAGCTAGTGGACCAATTGCATTTGCAACATCGTTAGAGCCATGTGCAAAAGCCATACAACATGCAGTTAATACCATTAATACAGCAAATACTTTTTCAACATTGTTGAACTGCATTTGTTTGTCTGCTTTAGGATCAATGTTTAAGCGAGAGATAGCAATCTTACCAATTATACCAACAACAACTGCTACAGCAATTGCTAAGGCATACCCTTCAACTGCGCCTAGGTCTACACCAACGTGCTTTAAACCTTTTTTAATTGTAACCAAAGCCATAATAAAGCCAGCTAAACCCATATAAAGTGGTACATAGCGTTTAGCATTTTTTAGCGGTGCATCAGTATTAAAAATAAGTTTTTGTGCACTCATAAATATTAAGTATGCAATAAAGCCAGATATAGCTGGGGTTATAATCCAACTACCAACAATACCACCAACTTTATCCCATTGAATCGCTTCAGTGCCCACTGCAACAAGAGCGAAACCGATGATTGCACCAATAATTGAATGAGTAGTCGAAACCGGCCAGCCTAAAAATGAAGCCATTAATAGCCAAGCGCCTGCTGCGAATAAAGACGAGATCATACCCAAAACCATCAGTTCTGGAATATCTAAAAATGGTGTTGCGTCGATAATTCCTTTACGAATTGTCGATGTTACTTCTCCACCAGCTAAGTAAGCGCCTGCAAATTCAAAAATCATCGCTATAAAAATAGCTTGTTTTATCGTTAACGCTTTAGAACCTACTGATGTACCCATGGCGTTAGCTACGTCATTCGCGCCAATACCATAAGCCATAAAAAAGCCGACTGCTGCGGCAATTAAAATTAATACCGTGCCGTAAGATGCAATGATATCCATTGTAAAACCTTAATCTTTCGTGATTGAACTGAGTGTAAATTAACGAGCTAACATCAGCTCAAGACGTGATCCTACGCGCTCTGCAATATCTGCAAGCTCGCCAACCCATTCAATTATTTTGTATAAGAACATAACATCTATTGGGTTTAACTCACCTTCTACAGCACGTAGTTGGCGGCGTATTTTTATCTGCATTTCATCCGTGTCTTGTTCTATGGCATCCAATTCAACTAACATTTTTTCTACTAAGGTCACTTCTCGACCTTTAAAACCCGTTTCTAACAACTCTTCTAACTCATTAATTGCTTTTGATGCTTGTTTTGTCGCATCAACACAACGATTTAAGTAAGTTAAAAAGTCTGCTTGCATTACTTTTGGAATGGTCATTTCTCGACCAATCACACGACCAGCAATGTCTTTTGCTTTGTTAGCAATTTTATCTTGTTGGGTTACTAATTCGAGCAGATCTGTACGCTCTACCGGCATGAATAAACCACGCGGTAATTGTAAACGTATATCTCTTTTCATATCATCGGCTTCACGCTCTAAATTACGAATAGTGATACGAAGCTCTTCAGCCTGTACCCATTCTTCTTTAAATACGTGATTAAAAAAAGGTATCAAAGCTTTACTTGCTTGATGAACCTTCTTGATGTGTTCTTCCATTGGTTTGATAGGAGATTTTGCAAACACTCCTAAAAACGCGTTTGTAGGCATAACTGATCCTTTAATCAAATTGATATGCTTTGCGGCATGAATTTTACAGCATTCACAACGTTTGTGAACGCTTTTTATTGTTCTACTTGCGCTTACAATGCATAAAACGACACAAGGTCGCTTTAATACAAAAGAACGAAATAATGAAATCTACAATGATTTTTCTATATCTTCTTGAGATGTATGGCGAATATCTTTGCCATTTACAAAATATATAATGTATTCAGCAATATTCTGGCAGCGATCGCCTATACGTTCTAATGAACGAACAGACCAAACTAAGTCCATAATTTTCGGGATTGAGCGTGGATCTTCCATCATATAGGTCATTATTTGACGTGTAATGGCTTCATACTCTCTATCTACCTTGGCATCTTCTTTATGAACTTGAAATGCACGTTGCACATCCATACGAGCAAATGCATCAAGAACATCGTGAAGCATTTTTAAAACTTGGCGTCCCATATTCTCAATATTTACTAATAAGTCTTGTTGATCTTTAGTAAATGAGTCTAGTGCAACTTTTGCAATTCGTTTTGCTTCATCACCAATTCGCTCTAAATCGGCTATCGTCTTGGCAATTGCAACAACCAAGCGTAAATCGCTAGCTGCAGGTTGGCGACGAGCAATAATGCGCGTACATTCTTCGTCAATACTCACTTCCATTGCATTTACTTTGTAATCGTTTTCACGTACTTTTTGCGCAAGTTCCGCATCATTACGACTAACTGCATCAAGTGCGCTGTTTAGTTGCTGTTCTACTAAACCACCCATACTTAATACATGATTACGTACATTTTCTAGTTCTTGGTTAAAACGACCAGAAATGTGCTTATTAATATTATGTTCCATAATTACTTTCTCTCTTAAACTTTTACAACACGCTATAACGTACTAACTAGCCGTAACGACCGGTAATATAATCTTCAGTCTTTTTCTTGTTTGGCGTTGTGAATAAAGTATTTGTATCTGAATATTCAATAAGCTCACCCATATACATAAAGGCAGTTTGATCAGACACACGCGCTGCTTGTTGCATGTTGTGCGTAACAATAACAACGGTAAATTTGTTTTTTAAATCGTTTATAAGCTCTTCAATTACTAAAGTAGAAATTGGATCAAGTGCCGATGTAGGTTCATCTAATAAAAGCACTTCTGGCTCAATTGCAATTGAGCGAGCAATAACCAAACGCTGCTGTTGACCACCCGATAGACCAAAGGCACTATCGTGTAACCTATCTTTTACTTCGTCCCACAAAGCGGCACCACGAAGTGATTGCTCTACCACTTCATCAAGTTTACGTTTCTCTTTTATACCTTGTAAGCGTAGACCATATACCACATTCTCATAGATTGATTTTGGGAATGGATTTGGACGCTGAAATACCATGCCTACGTTACGGCGAAGCGCTGCTACATCTACGCTTTTATCATAAATATTTTGACCATGAAGTATAATTTCACCTTCAATTCGGCAAATATCCACTAAATCGTTCATGCGGTTGATACAACGTAAAAGCGTTGATTTACCACAACCCGATGGACCGATAAACGCCGTTACCTGACCTTTAGGAATATTCATATTTACTTTATTAAGCGCCTGCTTGTCACCGTAGTAAAGATCAAGGTCTTTAATCTCTAACGCTTTTTGGTCATCAGTTAAGTTATCTAAGTCTAACTTTAAGCTTTTATTAGCTTGGTTTACTTTTGGAGCCACTGTAATCATGTTTGTTACCTATAAATTCTTTACTAATTAGTGTTCAAGCGATCTGTATTTTTCACGTAAGTGATTACGTATACCAATAGCAGTTATGTTGAGAGTAATAATCACCGTCACTAATAAAAATGCCGTTGCATATACTAGCGGACGCGCCGCTTCAACATTAGGGCTTTGGAAGCCAACATCGTAAATATGAAATCCTAAATGCATGAACTTTCTATCTAAGTGAAAGTACGGGAAGTTGCCATCAAGCGGTAACGTTGGTGCCATTTTTACAACACCTACCAACATCAATGGGGCAACTTCACCTGCAGCACGTGCAACAGCCAGTATTAAACCAGTCATAATTGCAGGACTTGCCATTGGAATAACAATACGCCATAACGTTTCAACTTTTGTAGCGCCTAGCGCTAATGAACCATCACGTACTGTACTTGGAATTCGAGATAGACCTTCTTCAGTCGATACAATAACAACAGGCAACGTTAATATAGCGAGCGTTAATGCCGACCACATAACACCAGGTGTACCAAACACAGGGGTTGGCGACGATTCTGGATAAAATAATTGGTCTAAGCTACCACCAAGCATATATACAAAAAATCCTAAACCAAATACACCATATACAATAGACGGCACACCGGCTAAATTAATTACCGCAATGCGTATCATTTTAGTGACTGCATTTTTAGCTGCATATTCATGTAAGTAAATAGCAGCAACCACACCAAATGGCGTCACAATTACAGCCATAAGCATAACCATGAACACAGTGCCAAATATTGCTGGAAATACGCCACCTTCGGTATTAGCTTCACGTGGGTCATCTGATACAAACTTACCTAACTGTATAAAGTAATGACCTAACTTTGCAAAAAAGCCCATATCGTTCGGAAACCAAACATCGAGTACTTGATACATTGGAATAGTAACAATTTCGCCGCGCATATCTTTTACAGTTACATGGTCACGTTTAGCTTGCTTACGAAGAGCAAATAACTCTTCTTCAAGTACACCATACTGCGCACGTAAATCTGCTCGCGATTGAGCAAGCTCAGCAACGCGCTCATCTGTTAATTCGTTATCAAGTAAATAGCTTTTCTCTTTTAAACGTAAGCGCTCAAGTTCATAGTTGATATGCCCAATGTCGCCATTTTGTAAATCAAGTGCTTCATCATTTAAATCAACTGCGCGCTCAACAAGATCATGTAAAGTTGTAACCTTATCGCCAGTAACAATCTGACCATCTTTAATTACGCTTTCAACATAGCCATAAAAGTTACCATTTTTACTTCGCTCAAATACTGCAAGCGCTGCTGGAGTCGACTTTTCTTTTATGTCAGTTTCTAATATCCAACGAAAATCTAAATCTACGTATTCACGGTTACCCGTTTTAATTAGTAAACGCTCAAATTCTTCTTTATCGAATGCCGAAACATCAACGCCTGTTGCTGCTAAACGCTCTTTTGGCACCATTTCACGGTCATATACTTCACCAATAACGGTTTGTTTTGCAATTGACCCTTCAAGCTCATACTGCATAACCTCTGAAGGCCAAAAAAAACTTAATCCTTTCCAGGCTATCATTGCTAATAAACCTAAAACCGAAATTAAACTGATGCTCACTGCACCACCGGTCATCCAAATCCAAGGAGAACCAGACCTAAACCACTGCTTTACCATGTCGTGTCTCTCCACTTACATTGAGCTGTATTTTTCACGCAATTGCTGACGAACAAATTCAGCGATTGTGTTGAAAATAAAGGTGAATATGAATAGTACAAATGCTGCCAAGAACAATATTCTATAGTGTGAACTGCCTACTTCCGATTCTGGCATTTCAACCGCAATATTTGCTGCAAGCGTACGCATACCCTGAAAGATGCTCCAATCCATAATAGGTGTATTACCTGTTGCCATTAATACAATCATGGTTTCGCCAACTGCGCGACCAAGTCCCATCATTACAGCAGAGAAAATACCAGGGCTTGCCGTTAATAAAATAACGCGTACCAGTGTTTGCCACTGCGTTGCACCTAATGCTAATGAACCATTTGATAAGTGCTTAGGCACACTAAATACGGCATCTTCAGCAATCGAAAATATGGTAGGAATAACCGCAAAACCCATCGCAATACCAACTACCAGCGAGTTACGCTGATCGAACGTCATACCTAGCTCGTTCGTTAAGTATTGACGTACATTGCCATCAAACATCCAAAGTTCAACAACTCCGCTCATAGCAAACGAAAGCCAACCAATAAATAAAACAACCGGAATAAGGATAATTGAATGAGAACCTTCAGGAATTTTATGACGAATTTTTGCTGGCAATTTAGTCCAGGCTAAACCTGTCGCTAACATACCTAGAGGTAATAGTATGAGTAAGCCAACAATTGCAGGTAAATGTTCTTCTATTAATGGTGCTAACCAAAGACCCGCTAAAAAACCTAAAATAACCGTTGGTAATGCTTCCATAATTTCAACGGTAGGTTTAACCACTTTACGTAATTTGCTCGACATAAAGTATGCTGTGTAAATTGCTGCCGAAAGCGCAATAGGTACAGCAAAAAGCATGGCATAAAAAGCCGCCTTTAAAGTACCAAAAGATATAGGCACTAACGAAAACTTAGATTCAAAGTCATCACTGGCTGATGTTGATTGCCAAATATAACCAGGCTCAGGGTAACCTTCGTACCACACTTCTTGCCAAAGTGCTGACCATGTTACTTCTGGATGCTCGTTATGAATTTCTAATACGGTTAGCTTGTTGTCAGCTAAAATTAACGCTGCATTTGAACGCGGTGCAATTGCAAAGTGCTTAATTGCACCTTCACTTACTTTACCCTGCCATAATTTTGCTTCGCTCGTTGTGTAATACACACCTAGCTCACCATTATTGCCGGTAGTAAAAAAAGTACGACGGTAAAATTCAGTAAATATATTTAGCTTACTTTGCTTAGTTGTTTCAAACGAACGTATTTTTTGGTATTCACGTCCCGTATCGGTGTTTACTTCAAACCACTGCGAAATCTCACCGTTGTCGTTAGCAAGCATAAGTGAGTTTGCGCCTGCTAGCAGTTGTGCCGATACAATGTTTGCATTTTCTTCGTTAGCCGAAAGTAACTGAATTTGCTCTATCTCACTTGGATCACGTGTATCGTATACATAAACTTGATTAGCCGAGCGAACAAACACACGAGTGGTGTCTGGTGACATTAAAAGCTCATCTACACGACCTTCAACATCAAGCTCTGTACGCTCTACAACCCACTCAACTTCACCACTAAACATATTTTCTTCAGCAATAAAGCTACTAAATAAAACACGCTTATCGGCAGTTAGCGCCACAACCGCTGTTTTGTCTTCATAATGACTAAATGCAAAACGCGTTATTGCCGCACCTTGCTCGTCTACTTCTAACCCCATTTCACCTAACGGATAATCAACTCGTGGCGTTAGTTTGCGTTCGTTATTTGGAAATGTAACCAAAAATTTAGGTACGACTACCATTACAGTGCCGTTTTCTAAACCATATGCATATTGCCCTTGAAACGGCGCGCTTGTTGCAAAGCTGCTTACTTCGCTTGGAAGTGCTATATCAAGTGTTTTAAGCTTTTTGCCAAAATGCTCTTTTTCGACATTATAAAAATCAACTTTACCTTGCTGACTTAATAAATAAGCAACCTCGGTTTGTTCTTCAACACCTAAACCTACTATTTGTTCTGCATTCGTAATATTTAAGCTATCGCGCTTTTCAACTTTAGCTGATTCAAAAATTGGTTGTACTACATAAAGAAGGTAAAAGAAGATTAATAGCAGCGCTATTAATACCATTACTCCGCCTGCGGTTATGCCAAACTTGGCAACCCGATCTTTAATTAGACGGCTTCGATCCGCATTAAAAGTCGGTTTATTCGGATTGGAAGTCATCAAAACACCTTTATATCTTAACGTTGTATAAATTATATTTCATCAAGATGACAGTAATGTTACAACGGTAACAATAAGCACTTTAAAACGGTTTTAAATAAAACTAGCGAGGGAAAACTCTAAATTAGCTTCAAATGGATAATTTATAAGTGAACTAAATTATAAAATAATTGGACAAAGTATTTATCGAGGTCAATACTAAAAGAGTACTTAGTAAATAATAATGATTATTAACACTGCGTATAGTCAACACAACTATATCCATTTTTATTAATTTAAAATCAAATACTTATAAAAAATTGCGACAACACAATTTAAATTAGACAACATACTTAATGCCTATGCATTTACTTTCTTTGGGCTTAAAAAGAGAATTATTTATGAAGCAGTTGGTTATAACCATATTAGGAAAAGATCGTCCCGGTTTAGTGGAAACTATTTCATCGGTTGTGTTAAAAAATAATGGTAACTGGCTTAGTAGTAACTTAAGTCATTTACTAGGTCATTTTGCAGGCATTATACAACTTGAGGTAGCAGAAGAGCATTTTCAAGCATTACAAATTGCATTAAGTACATTACCCAAATTAGACGTACGTATAGAAACAGGTAATACAGAAGTTGAGTCTTCGTCTCTTGAAAAAATTAATTTAGTCATAACAGGTAACGACCGTCCTGGTATTGTTCAAGAATTGGCAAGTGTAATACGCCATAAAGGCGCTAATATTACTCACTTAAATTCAAGACAACAAAGTGCACCTAATTGGGGAGTGCCTATTTTTAGCGCTGTTGCTACCGTTACTTTGCCAAATGGTATGGATAAAGACGAAGTTATTGAAGCATTGGAATCAATTACAAGTGATTTAATTGTAGATACGGAAGAAGTTTAACCTCCCTTTGTGCGTGTCATACAACTGACACGCATGTTATTTTAGTCTCATCAAAATGCTCTGCAGGTTATTTAACGCAGACATAAAATAAGCCGATGTAAACATCAGCTATTTTAAATAATCACCTTAAAGCTAATAAGAGCAAGATAGACTCAGTAACCCTGCTCTTTTGTAAAGCTACATATCCATATGACGATTAGTACTTTGCATCATTTGCTTTATACCTTGCTTTTCAAGCTCTAGTATTTGTTGAAGCTTTTCTTGCCCACTTTCGGTTTCGGCGCGTTCAAGTAAGTATTCATATAGCTCAATCACTTTTTGATGCTGCTGTGCTAAATAGCCTTGAATAACTTGCTCATCGAATTGCTGATCTTTACTAATATCTTCAAAGGTAATTAGTTCAGGATTTTTAGCAAAGTATTCATAACTGTACGTATCGAGCGTATTTATTTCGGTTATCGCTTTAAACCCGACTAAATCTTCAGCGAGTTTTTTTTCGTAATTTAGGTAATAGTCCACCAGCATTGCATTATGTTCATCGAGTAAATCCTTTACGCTATAGAAATTAGCCGCCATTTGCGTATGAAACAAAACGGTCCAATCGTATACCTCTTTAATTGTTTTAACTTGCATGTGCATTCCTTACTTAGTTGACTGTATAGGTAATACACTGCGTAAAGCGTGCCAATTAAAAAGCTATTTAAAAACAGTTGGTTAATTTAAATATGAGTAATAACTCGCTATTTAATAGAACAACTTACAAATTATAGGTAATTTTTATAGAGCAATGCGCGGGTAATAACGGCATTGCTCTATCGTTTTGTTATTATTTAAGTCCTTGTTTGCGCCACAGCAAGTAAACAGCAGGAATAACAAGTAAGGTGAGTACAATTGCACTGCCCATGCCGCCAACCATAGGGGCTGCTATTCGGCTCATTACTTCGCTTCCGGTGCCTGTACCATAAAGTACAGGTAATAAACCGATAATAATGGTCGCGACAGTCATCATAACCGGGCGTACTCGAAGTCCTGCACCTTCAATAATGGCTTGCTGTAATTGCACTAAGCTAAGCGGTTTTCCGGCTTGCTCTGCTTCGAGGCACTTTTCTTGATAGGCTTGGTTTAAATACACCAACATAATGACCCCTATTTCTACCGCAACACCGGCTAAGGCAATAAAGCCTACTCCTACTGCAACTGAAAAGTTAAAGCCCTCTAAATACATTAACCATATGCCACCAATCATCGCCAATGGCAATGTAGCAATAATGATAGAGACCTCAGCAAAGCTTCTAAAATTAAGGTAAAGCAATACAATAATTATTGCTAATGTAAGTGGTAATACATAAGTCAGTTTGTCTTTAGCACGTTGCATATATTCGTACTGCCCAGCCCACGTAATTGAGTAGCCAGCAGGTAGTATTAGGTCTTTATCGAGCACTTGCTGAGCGTGCTCAACGTAAGTACCTATATCAACGCCGTCTATATCAATAAAGCTCCAACCGTTTAAGCGCGCATTTTCGCTTTTTATACCTGGCGGTCCATCTTCAATAAATACATCAGCTACATCAGCAAGTGCTATACGCTGCCCAGTAGGCGTTACAATAGGTAACAACATTAGCTCTTCTGGCGAGTCTCTGTATGCTTGTGGATAACGTAAATTAACAGGATAGCGTTCTTGCCCTTCTACCGTTTGTGTTACGTTTGTACCACCTATTGCAGTAGATACAACTTGTTGTACGTCGCTAATGTTTAAACTATAACGCGCGGCTTTTTCTCTGTTGATATCTACTTTTATATAACGTCCACCTGCCACTCGCTCTGAGTAAACCGATGCGGTGCCTTGCACATCTTTTAAAAGCACTTCTATTTGTTGACCAATTTTTTGAATTTCACTCAACTTTGGTCCCGCAACTTTAATTCCCACAGGGGTTTTAATACCCGTTGCAAGCATATCAATACGCGTTTTAATTGGCATTACCCACGCATTCGTCAACCCAGGAAACTTAACCAAACCGTCGAGTTCTTTTTTAAGTTTTTCAAGAGTCATACCCTCGCGCCATTCGTCTTTTGGCTTTAGCTGAATAAACGTCTCTATCATTGTAAGAGGTGCAGGATCTGTTGCAGTTTCTGCTCGCCCTACTTTACCAAAAACCGTTTTAACCTCGGGTACTGTGGCAATTAACTTGTCGGTTTGCTGTAGTATTTCGCGCGCTTTACCTACCGATAAACCTGGATACGTTGTGGGCATATACATTAAATCGCCCTCATCGAGTGGCGGAATAAATTCACTGCCTATTTTGTTTACCGGGTAAAAGCCAATAACAGAAACAACCACCGCGAGTACCAATGTCATTTTTGGAAATTTAAGCACCCAGTTAAGTAGTGGGCGATACGCTGCAACAAGTAATCGGTTAACTGGATTTTTTTGCTCCGAAATGACTTTACCTCTAATAAAGTAGCCCATTAATACCGGCACTAAGGTAATCGCAAGCCCAGCAGACGCTGCCATAGCATAGGTTTTAGTGTAAGCCAGTGGCGCAAACATACGCCCTTCTTGCGCTTCTAAAATAAATACCGGCATAAAGCTGACGGTAATAATTAATAAACTAAAAAATAATGCAGGTCCTACTTCACTCGCCGATTTAGCCACAACTTCCCAGCGATTTTCGTTGGTAAGGGGCGTTTTTTCCATATGCTTATGCATATTTTCAATCATGACGATAGCGCCATCGGTCATTGCGCCTATGGCTATTGCAATCCCCCCTAAAGACATAATATTGGCGTTAATCCCCTGCCAATACATAATTATAAATGCCGTTAAAATTCCAAGCGGTAACGTAATAATCGCTACAAGTGATGAGCGCACATGAAATAAAAACACCACACACACTAAGGCAACTACAATAAGCTCTTCAATTAGCTTACTTGTTAGATTATCTACCGCGTTATTTATTAAGTTGGAACGATCGTACACAGGGACTATTTCAACGCCCTCTGGTAATCCCTTTTTAAGCGATTCTAACTTTGCTTTTACGAGTTCAATGGTTTTTTGTGCATTTTCGCCATAGCGCATAATAACAATGCCGCCGGTTACTTCACCTTCGCCATTTAGCTCTGCTACACCACGGCGCATTTGCGGTCCGACTCGAATATCAGCTACATCACGCAATTGCAGCGCAGTACCATTAGCGTTTACGCCAAGCGGAATAGCTTCCAAGTCGGCAACACTCTTAATGTAGCCGGTGCTTGTTACCATGTATTCAGCTTCAGCCATTTCAACTACTGAGGCACCCATCTCTTGGTTGCCTTGTTGAATAGCCGTTTGAATAAGGCTAAGCGGGATACCATAAGCACGTAATTTATCAGGCTCTACATTGACTTGGTATTGCTTAACCATGCCACCAACAGCAGCTACTTCAGAGACTCCAGGCACGGTTTGTAGCTCAAACTTTAAAAACCAATCTTGTAAACTTCGTAGCTGACTAATATCGTGTTTATTTGTTTTATCAACTAGTGCGTATAAGTAAATCCAACCTACGCCTGTTGCATCAGGGCCAAGCTCTGGCGTAGCGCTATCGGGCAATCGGTTTGCTGCTTGGCTTAGGTATTCTTGTACTCGGCTACGCGCCCAATACAAATCAGTTTTTTCATCAAAAATAACGTAAACGTACGAGTCACCAAAAAACGAAAAACCCCTTACAGTTTGTGCACCCGGCACAGAAAGCATTGCTGTGGTGAGCGGAAATGTAACTTGGTCTTGCACTACTTGCGGTGCTTGCCCCGGGTAAGTGGTTTTTATAATGACCTGAACATCAGATAAGTCAGGCAAGGCATCCACGGGAGTATTTTTTACCGCAAACAATCCTCCACCCAGTAAAATTAATGTAAGCAACAACACAAAAAAGCGATTGCTAACAGACCAGCGAATAATGGCAGTTATCATAATGGCTCCTAGTGAGAACTATGTTGCATAGGTTGCATAGGTTGCATAGGTTGCATAGTAGAATGATCAATCGGCTCTGCGTTTTGCGCTCTAGTAATTACAAATTCATCGTTAATAATGCTAAAAGTAAAATTAATATACTGGGCATTTTCAAACTGACTAATATCAATATCTGGCGCTAATACAAAGTCCATTGTGGCGGGTTCTCGATTCCATTTTTCAATGGCTTCTCGGCTAATATTAATAATGCGATTTTGTGTATCTATGGCATTAATAGTGCCGTTAACCGTGGCGTTTTGTGGCTGCATATCCATGTTCATATTTGAGTCTGAACCAGAATCCGAACTCATACCTGAGCTAATACTAGAGCTGATACCAGAGCCAGGCATTTCCATTCGTTTAAAGTCGGAGCTTTTACTCGATTCAGAGTCTATTAAAAATTGTGCCGAGGTCACTACCGTGTCACCTGTCATTACACCTGACAAAATGACCGCTTCATTACTATTAATTTGCCCAACGTCTACTTCTACCGATTTAAAACGACCCTCACCTAATGCAATAACCACACGGTTTTGATGCTGCGTGCGAATTACCGCTTCTTTAGGAACTGTAAATTGCGCCTTACTCGCTTTAGCGTGAATGCTCACTTGTGCAAACATATTTGGTTTTAACCGATGATCTGCATTTTCAAACCTAAGCCTTACACGCAGAGTCCGGTTTTTAGCATCAAGCGCGGGATAAATATAATCAACCTTACCTTCCCACTTTTGACCTTTTAAGTAATCAAGCGTCATCGTTACAGGTAAACCAACGCTCACTTGTTCTGATTGGCGCTCGAACACTTCCGCCTCTACCCAAATTTCATCAAGCTGGGCAATGCTCATCATTGATGTGCCTGGTTTAACGTAAAAGCCCTCTCGTACTGTTAGCTCATCTACCACACCACTTTGCTTTGCGTAAAAAGTAATATTTTGCATTACCTTTTTATTTTTTTGTAAACGTTCAATAAATCCATCAGACACATTTAACGACTCTAAACGTGCCTTTGCAGCGCGAATTAACACGGTATTATTACGATTAACCGCCAGTAAAAATTCTTCCTGTGCGTTCACCAATTGCGGTGAGTACAATGTATATAAAGGCTCACCGGCTTTAACTTCTGCGCCTTGTGCTTTAACGTATAAACTTTCAATCCAGCCTTCTACACGCGGATGAATATGAATAAGTTGGTCTTGGTTATACTGCACATAACCCACAGTATTTATATCGCTGTGAAGTGTTTTAAGCTCTACTTTGGCAGTTCTTACACCAAAGTTATTAACGACTGCAGGCGAAATAGTTACAGCACCAGGTCCATCCTGAGCGTTGCTATCGTTTTCATACACAGGGACTAAATCCATTCCCATTGGCGAAAGCCCTGGCGTTTCACGCCTGTAATTACTATCCATAGGCGCAACCCAGTATAAGGGTTGTTTGTCAGCATTTTGCTGTTCATTCATTGGCGAGTTACTAGGTAAAAGCTGCATTACTAAGCCCCCAATTAACCCAAAAGCGCCTGCGCCAACTAAGGCGGCAACAAGTAACTTTAAATTAGTATTCATTGTGTAATTCTCCAGTTTTCTCGCTCATTACTTGGGTGTCTAAGCTACTTGCATAATAATTAAGGCGGGCGGTAATAATATGTTGATCTACTTGAATATTAAGTGCGTCAATTTTGGCGTTTAGCTCACTAATACGCGCGCGCATCACGTCAGAAAAATCCCCGTCGTCGCGTGTATAAGCATTAAGTGTTGCCTGAGATTGCTCTGACATTTGCGGTAATAACGTATTTTGATAAAGCGCACCGCGTTTTTGCAAACGAGCGAGTTGGCTAAACTCCTTAAAGTACATGCCTTTGAGTTTTTGAAGCGCCACCAGCTTTTGTGTTTTAGTAGCTTCTGCACTAGCAATAGCCGATTTAACCTGTTGATCTTGTCTGTTATCGGTAAACAATGGCAAATCAATACTAAACCCTACCGAGAGTAAATCAGCTCGCGACTCACCCATCGGGGTATCATCTCGGTAACCATAACCCACATTAACGCCCATTTGAGGTTTGTAGCTTTGCTTAGCGAGCGCAACTTCAGTTTGCTTTGCTGTGACGGTTTTGTCTATCGCAATAATTGCGGGATGCGCCATAAGCAACTGTATTAATTTATTAAATTCAAGACTCGCAAAATCAACAAGCCCCGCAGTTTTAGTAAATTCTGTATCTAAAGGCTGCATAAGCATATTAATAGGTAACCACTGTGCTAAACGACCTTTAGCACTTTCAAACTGCTGCTCAAGCATAACCAGCTTATCTTCAAGGCGGGTGAGCTCTAATTGCGCACGAATAATATCTTGCTGACGTGTTTTACCTAAGGTACTTGCGTAGCTTGCTTCGGTAATTTCAATAAGCTGAGTAAATAGCCCTTTATCTTGCTCAATTAAAGCAATACTACGCTGAGCACGATACGCGTTTAACCACGACTCAATCACAATTGCTTTTACTTGTGCTAAGCGATCGGCGCGCTGCCAAGGGTATTGTTGAGCAGACTGTGCTAATGCTTTTTGTTTAAGCGCTAAACTATTCCCTCGGCTAAACTTTTGGCTCAAATCAACTTTAAACTGCGTCATCCCTTCTTGATCAAACGCATAACCGTTAGTAGGTAAGTTGAGTAAGCCAACCGTTAGAACAGGATCGGGTAAGGTGCCTGCGGCAATGCTTTGCGCTATTGCGGCATCTTCTTGGTAGCCACTCGCTTTTAGCCATGGCTCATGCGTTAGCGCATAATTAAGCGCTTGCGTTAAGCTAAGCGTTTGCTCATTACTAGATTGCTTTAGTATTTCGGTATTTAGGTTATTTGAATTGTTTTGCGCATTAACAGCGGTGCTAAATAACACAACACTACATAATACGACTTTAATACTTACAGCGTGGTTCATCACCTGCTCCATCTAAAAATAAAAGAAAATCTTAAATTAGGAAGCAAAAAAGGTGTTTAGGAGTTTTACAAAAACCTTTTATATCAATTGCATTGAATTAATGATCTATTATTGCGGTAGGGGAAATAGCTCTATAACAAGGAAAAAATTACGCAGTATAGTTGCTTTATATAAGTAATTTTTAACGCAGTTAGAGAGTTATTTAACTCGCTAGAATGAGCATGTTTTCAATAAAATTGATATTACACCTATCCTGCTATTAAGCAGACATAGGAGGGCGATAGAGTGAACGAGGTATATTAATTTGTGTAGTAAATACACGTACATTTACTTTTTCAGATTCAAGTAAAGTAACGCTAAATAAAGTATCAACATTAAGCATTGAGTTAGCAGCGCAGCCACTCATAGGGCATTTACAATCATTTTGTGGCGTACTTTCGTCGTCGCAACAATCCATCTGCATCATATTATCAGACATGCTAGCAACAGCTGTTGCATCACTACTTTGTGCCATTGGCATTTGGGCATGCATTGCTGTTTTAGTTAGCATATGTGGCATTTCGCATACCATAGCTACAGACGCAACTGCCTGACCCACAAAAGTGAGTAGCAAAGTTATCATGAGTAAACTAGAGTAAAAACGTTGCAACATTATGCCTTTTAATAAACTTTAAAATGATTGTAAGGTAACCTAACGGCAACCACAAATACTTTAATTATATAGACTGCGGTTTAGCAGGTGTTTTAATTAAGTTACTCGCGATAATTGCAAATATACAATATGCGCTAAAATACCAAAACCCTTCACCAAATTGTGCATTCATAACAAGTAGCTCGCCACTTTTACCATGGGCGTTACCTGCTAGATAAGTCACTATTAATGCAATAACAAATACATCAACCATGCTCCACTTACTTAACGCACAAATAACCAGACCGAGCTTTTGCTTAAACCTATTCAAAGGTAGGCAACAATAAAGCAATTGTAATAGCAGCTTCAAGCTTGGAATAACAATAGAAAACAACCCCACTAAAGCGGCTACAAATAAATTATTATTGCTAGCAAGCTCTTTAACTGTGCCTAAAATACTTTGTGTTTTGTTATAGGCGCTAATCTCGCCTTCTAGCTTATCAAGCCCTAGCATGTTCGAGAACATCATTAGCATGCTGCGAGTTCGACCATCGCCCTCTTCAGCCAGCATTTCAATACCCGCTTGCGCTAGTTTTGATTTATCTATGTTGCCCTCTATTGTTAATACCGGTTTTGTAATACCAGGAAACAATAAACCAAGCGCGATTATAATACTTAAAACAGATAACCAATTACGCATACTTAATCACCAGCCACAACTTCAATAACATCATCACTATAAAGCATCGATTCTAAAACAAAGCTATAAACTTTCTCAATAGAGATTTGCGGGTTTACCTGTTTAAGTTTATAACTTGCAATTACCCAGTCTTTTTCTTGTATTGCTTTAGCAAGTAACAAACAATCACCGAGCACACCAGTGTGAGCTAATAATGCATTGTTTATAGCAACATCAAGTGCAAACTCTTTTACAATAACGCTTAATTCTATATCTAAAATAGCATCAAGCATCGAAAACAAGCCCACCAAATAACCTTGCTGCGCCAACTCAACATTTTGCTCGCTTAAAATTAGCTCCATTAATCTTGCACGAATAAGAGCATACTTAGTAAGCTCTGTTGGCTTATCAATTCCCAAATCACTTAATGCTAAAACTCGTACAAACTGACGTATTGTATCCTCACCCAAATAAACAACAGCTTGAGAAATAGATGTTATTACTAAATTACTATTACCAGAGCGTGCATTCGCCAGTTTTAAAATACGTGCTGTAATACCTATATCTCGAGCTACTCGTTGGTGTATTTCTTCAAAACATAAAGAGTCTTTAGAAGTGCATTTTAGTAAATCAAATACTGTAACTTTAGAGGGATCAACGCTGTTATACGTTAGCATCTCAGGGCGTGAAAAAAAGAACCCTTGAAAGTAATCACATCCGGCGCCTTTGAGCGTCAAAAATTGCTCATGGGTTTCTATACGCTCAACAATCACCTTACATTTAGGGTAATTACGTTTGAGTTTTTTAACACGCATATTTGTTTTGATGATGGCTTCATCAACTTCTATTTTTATATAATCAACTAACGCTAATAATGGCTCCCACTTAATATCGCCATCGTAATCATCTAATGCAAAAATATAACCTTCTTTTTTTAATGCCTGCACACGCCTTGCAATAGCCGTTATATTAACTACACGCTCTACGATTTCAATAACCGCAGTTTCTGGTTTTAATAATTTAGGGAAGTCATCTAGCAGTGCATCAGTTGATAAATTAATAAATGCTCGATGGTTAGCGGTTAATTTTTCAATTCCAACTAACATTAGTGTATTAAAAAATAAGCGACTCGTTGCCTTTTCGTCGCTCATGCCAACCGGAAACGCATTATTTGATGAATCTCTATATAGCAACTCATATGCAAAAACGCCTTTAGCAGCATCAAAAATAGGCTGCCTAGCTACATATTGTGTAATAACCGGTTGTTCAGGCAATTTTTTTGAGGGTTTCAATATATATAACCTTTATAAGACGCTTTAATGTTCACCATTAATCCTAACACTTTAATATAAGCTGCATAGAATATACATAGTATAAATATACTATTCGTTACAAAAAAACTATAATACTTAACACTAAAGTTATAGTTTCACTAAATTTAAACCTATTAAGGAAAGCATTTGATTAACTTAAAAGGGCTATTAATAGCCTGCTTGTTATTATTCTCTTTTCCTATATTAGCTGAATTAAATAACCCAGCTTTAAAATATAATATTACTTCATCAGGGAACTACTACCCTTATTATACAAATAACCCTGTAGAGCCTGGTGTACTGCCAGAAATTATCGAAAAAATACTTAGTGATGCAGATATATCAGCATCGCACGTAAACCTACCAACAAAACGAATTACAAAATACCTTCAAGATGAAGTAATCGATTTTGATGTAATTACACTTAAATGGTTACCCGAAAGTGAGCGAAACAACCCTCAATATATTTTTTCTGAGCCATTAGTTAATGCAACAGAAATGGTTGTAAGTCTGTCTGAAAACATTAATAACTGGCAAAGCGCTAATAGTTTATATAATAAAAACGTAGGCACTGTTTTAGGTTACTACTATCACAACGATAATTTATTTAATCGCATAGATTTTCCTTCTGAAAAAGAACTTATGATTGCACTTGCTCGCAAACGAGTCGATGTAGCAATTATTGGAAAACTACCCGCTTTACATTGGTCTAAACAATTAAATGTTGATATTGCTTTTGGTCCGCAGTATTCACATGGCTTATTAAAAATACGCTTATTGAGCAAACATAAAGCTTTATTGCCAGCAATTAACAAAGCTATTAAAAACCTCCATAGCAGCGGCTTCATTCAGCAAGTTGCCGATAAATATATGGCAAATATACCCACACAAAATTAAGGGACTAATGGCACAAAGCCACTATGATGGGGTATAATAGCAACAAATGTTAACTCGACCAGAACGAGAAAGAACCTCCATGAGTATTGAAAAAGCCTTAATTGAACGCAGTAGTAGTCAATGTGAATTATGTGCAGCAACCGAAAACCTTTCAGTTTACGAAGTACCACCTGTAACCGAAACCCACTCAGACAAATGTATTTACACATGCCAAACATGTAAAGATCAAATCGAAAACAGTAGTGAGCTAACACCAACACATTGGCATTGTTTAAACGACAGCATGTGGAGTCAAACTCCTGCCGTACAAGTTGTAGCTTACAGAATGCTTTCGCGTTTAGCGCCGGATAATGGCTGGGCACAAGACGCTCTAGACATGATTTACCTTGAAGAAGACACGCTAGCTTGGGCTAAAAAAGCACTTGCAGAAGATGACGACGTAAAGCACGTTGATAGCAATGGTGTAGTACTTCAAGCTGGCGATACAGTTACCCTTATTAAAGACTTAGATGTTAAAGGCAGCAGCCTTACCGCTAAACGTGGTACCGCAGTACGTAATATTGGCTTAACAAGTAACCCTGAACACATCGAAGGGCGAGTTGATGGTCAACGTATTGTAATTTTGACTAAATACGTTAAAAAATAAGACCGAGTAATTAATTTTATTAAGGACGCATTTGCGTCCTTTTTTATTTTAAACAACCAATTAAGCAATGATTAAGTCACTTATTAATACAATTACTTTAATTTGTTTAAGTAATACTTTTAATTAGGGATAATTATGCCAAAGCGCAAACCTGCACATACAACTATAAAATCATTTGTTGGTTTTAGTTTGCTAGCCTGTGGTACTTTTATACTTGCTGGTTGCGACCAACAAACTCCATCATCAAGCACGGAGCAAGTAAAAAAAACGACAATCTTAACCACACAAGTTAGTTACTCCGATCGCTCAATGCTACGCCCAGGCTCACAACTTATAGTTACCCTTTCTGATGTATCAAAAATGGATGTAAGAGTTGATATTATTAGCCAACAAATACTCGATATAACCAAGACGCCACCTTACACTGTTGACCTTATATACGATGCAAGTAAAATTAACTCTAAACATCGTTATAGCTTAAGTGCCCGTATTATTAATAAAGATCGCGTGTTGTATACGAGTGCTGCCCATTACAACCCCTTTACTGAGTCAAAATCTACTAACCCGTATAAAATAGAATTATCAAAAGCCTCAACTAATAAGCCAAATGTTGATTTAGTAAATACTTACTGGAAAGCTAAAACGTTAAATGCAGAGCTGGTTAACGTTATTACTAAAGAACCATTTATTCAGTTTGATAAAAACAACAAGGTACATGGCTTTTTAGGGTGTAACAACTTTACTGCAAGCTACCAATTAGATAAGCAAACCATTGCTTTTAATCAACTCGGAAGTACAAAAAAAATGTGCAGCGAAGCTATGGACCAAGAAGCTGCATTATCTAAAGCATTAAACAAAAGCGCCCAGTGGCAAGTCACCGGTGAAACACTCACTCTAAATAACAGTGACGGGAAGCGTTTAGCTACTTTTGGCGCTGTATATTTTTAATTAATAAAAAAAAGCCCAGCGTATGCTGGGCGTATATCAGTAACTTAAATATTAACGGATTACTCGTCTACCAATTGCTCACTGCGATAAAAGCCACTTGGCTTACTTAATAAAGTCATAAGCTCTGGTAACACTTCATCCATAGTATGCTTTAATTTCCACGGCGGGTTTATCACAATCATGCCTGATGCAGTCATACCGTGCACATCAGTATCATCCTCAGTACCTAATTCAAATAACTGAATGTTGCGCATACCTGAATCAATTAAACCCTGCTCCATATTTTCAATGCGCTCTCTATCTACAACTGGATACCAAATCATATAAGTACCTGTAGAAAAACGCTGGTAAGCTTTAACTAAGGTTTTTACAACTGTTTCGTAGTCATCTTTAATTTCGTATGGTGGGTCGATTAACACACATGCCCTGCGAGATGCTGGTGGCAACAAGCCAACTAAACCTGCAAAACCATCTTCTCCACGCACACGAATAGAGCGCTTACCTTGCATGTTTTCTTCAAGTAACAATAGATCGCGAGGGTGAAGCTCAAAAAACCAACCTTTATCTTGGCGGCGCAAAAAGTGCTCTGCTATTTTTGGAGAACCTGGATAAAACGCAAGTTCATCAGTGTCGTTAAATGATTTAATTAGATCAATATATTCATTAAGCGCAGCGTGCTCACTTTTATGCTGCCAGAGCTTTTCAATACCATCTTGATACTCTTGTGTTTTTTGCGCATCAGCGGCTGCTAATTCAAAAAAACCCGCACCCGAATGCGTATCTATATAATCAAGCGGTTTATCTTTAATTGTTTGATAGCCTAGCACCTGTGCTAACACTAAATGTTTAAGTACATCGGCAGGGTTACCTGCATGAAATGAGTGTCTATAACTAAGCATTATTTATTTTCGCCATACGCAATTTAATATCGTAAGTGAACCATAAGCACTGTGCTTTGGCAACTTACACCATTATATGAGAGTGTTTAAGTGAACCATTTCTGAATGAAAAAGCCCATATGATGAATTATCCCTTAACGCAGAAGAAAAATCAGCTAAAACCACCGTAAATGCTGGCAAATCAACACACTTTGCTTTACATTTGCATGACATTAATTACAGTTATATGAGCGCATTTATGAATAACAACACTCTTCAACAACTCGAACAACTGATCGATTCACTAATTGATCGTAATAATCAATTACAAACTGATGTTTCTAGCTTAAAAGAGCAAAATAGTAAGTTAGTAGACGAAAACGAGCTACTACAACTAGAAGCTCTTGAAAACGAAGAAAAACAAAAAGATGCCAGCACTACTTTATCTGGCCTTCTTGATAAGCTACAAAGCGCACAACAGGCTAGCTAATGTCTGAGCTGCAAAACCAGCGGGTCACTGTTGAGTTGCTAGGTAAAGAGCAGCAATTTGCTTGCCCTGAAGGACAAGAAGAAGCGTTAATAGCAGCAGCTAAAAATCTAAATGACTTAGTTGAACAAATGAAACAGCGTTCATCCGTTAGAAACGATCAAAAAGCTCTGCTTATGGCTGCGCTTAACTTAAGCCACGAATTGCTAGAAGCAAAAACGCTGGCAACCCTTGATCAGCAACATCAAGACCAACTCGTTGACAAACTCAGTCAATATTTGGCAAGTGACCCCAAACATAAAAAATAAAAAGCGCAAATTGCGCTTTTTGTTTATTATTAAAGTAACTAAACGCCAGCGTCGAGATACTAAATGCAGTTATCACTTTCTTCTATAATCACCTCATGTAAACACTTACTTCTCTTGTGTTCATTATCTGCTTTAGCTACACAAGCAAATGCAGCGGTTAGCTGGGAGACAATAAACCCCAACATACAATTTTTAAAACAAGAAAATAAACTACGCTTTTACGACTCAAATCAACTTCTTATTGAAGGCGATGAATGTGCATTACTTGTTGATGCCAGCGGAAACTTCGCTGCGGTTGAGAAATTAGCCAATGATTTAAAAAAACGCCTTAAAACGCCTTTATGCTATTTAGTTGCTACGCATTATCATGACGATCATTTGCTTGGTATGGCGGTTATGCAGCACTTTTATCCAGACGCTAAACTGATTGTTCATCAGCAAGTAGACAAAAATTTTAGTGTGTATCAAAAAGCATTTAGCGACCAGCTCGATAGCTACGAAAAAAGTATTGAACTGAGCTATCAACGCTTGGCAAATATTCCAAAAGAAGAGCAACCTCAGTGGCGAGCAAAGTTAGATTTAGCCAAAAAACGACTTTTTCGCTGGCAAGAATACCAATTAAATACACCGCAAATAACTATAAATAAAAGCAGAACTCTTAATTTAGGTGGATTTGAAATAACACTTGAACCCCATAAAGCACATACCAATGGTGATTTAACTATTAGCACTAATAATGGCAGTATTTTAATTGGTGGTGATAGCGTTGATTGGCTTCCCTACCCTGGACATGGTGAGCTTGAAAGTTGGCAAGCACTTCTTAAGCAATACATTAATGATGATAAACTTACTTTAATTATACCTGGTCACGGCGGGACACTTAATAAATCTCAGCTCAAGCAACCCTTATCGTTTTTAACAGCAATGACTGAGCACGTTAAAAACAATAAAGAGCAGACTATAGAGCAACTTATGTTGTCTTTTCCTGAGGAAGTAATGAAGCCTTATAGAGAAGAATCTCTTAGCGCTAAATCAAGTAATTTATTTTTACAATCAGGGCTAGCTCGCGCTAAAAGTACGCAGTAACTCAACACAACGGATTGTGTTAAAATAATAAAAGGAATTTATAAAAGTGATCACTATGCGCTGTTTGATCTTATGTTTTTTGGGTGTTTTTTTATTTGGTTGCGAAACCACAGAACCAGAGTTACGAGAAGCTCCACAAATATTTACTCATTTTGAGCCTAGCTACGAGTATCAAAATGAGCCAGTACCACAGACAGAGCAACCAACTACCGTTAGTAAGAAAATAACACCACCACTTAAAAGAACGGTTATTAAAAAGCGCCCACCGAGAACAACTGATTTATGGGTGCACATTGCTAATAACTTACATTTTACGGTGTATCAAAATCGTGCTTTAAAAAGTCGTATTAACTGGTATTTAAAACAACCCAACTATTTACCTACAGTTAGTAAGCGCGCTGCTCCTTACCTGTATCATATTGTAAAAAAAATAGAGCAAAAGCAGTTACCTATGGAACTTGCACTATTGCCATTTGTTGAAAGTGATTTTAGACCAACAATTGCATCATCACAGCAAGCCGTTGGTGTTTGGCAATTAGTTGGAGCAACCGCACACCACTTTGGTGTTAAATCGGATCAGTGGTATGACGGTCGTCAAGATGTACTTGCCTCTACCGATGCTGCGCTTAATTATTTAAGCTATTTACATGAGCGTTTTGATGGTAACTGGCTGCATGCTCTTGCGGCTTATAACAGTGGTGAAGGACGTGTTAAACGCGCAATAGACAAAAATAAAAAACGCGGTAAAAGCACCGATTATTGGTCATTAGATTTACCTAAAGAAACTGCCGACTATGTACCTAAATTACTTGCCCTTAGTTATTTAGTAAAACATCCGCAAAAAGGAATTAACCGTCCACGATTAGCCTATAAACCACTTACAACGACTATGAATGTGGGACAGCAATTTGATTTTTCGGTAATCGCTAAACTCTCCGGTGTTGGTTCAAAACAATTACACTCACTCAATCAAGGCTATCTAAAAAATCAGAGTTCTCCTAATGGTCCGCATACATTACTACTTCCTATTGGGCAAGAAACGCTACTAAAAAGTCAGTTTTTTAGATCTAACTTTGCTGGCGAATACATAGTAAAACAAGACGATACCCTTTATGGTATTGCTAGACATTTTGATATGTCAGTAACCGCATTACAGCATTTAAACAATAAGCAAACGAGCCAAATTAGCGTTGGTGAAAAGTTATTAGTAGGACAACCCAAAACACTCCCAAAATCATTAACGGTTGATTATAAAATAAGCCCCTATCTAGAGTATCAAGAAGTGGCTATTCCAACTCTCGAGATTGATTATGAAGTAAAGCAGGGAGACACTCTTTGGAGCATTGGTCAACTTTACGATGTACCTCATAGTGATTTAGCTAAGTGGAATAAACTTTCTGCATCAAGCGTGTTAACGCCTGGCACCTCATTAATATTGTTTATCCCTCAAGCAGAAAAACCAAAAGTAGCACCAATAGAAAAAGATTTACTGTTAGATCTACAAAAAACGTTAAATCAACCACGTTAAGTTTATAAACGAATATATTTCGCGTAAAATTACGCCCTAACATAGTCAAATTTAAAGAGACAAGCATGCAAATTAGTAAAAATTCAGCAGTTGAATTTCATTACACCCTTAGCGAAGCCGGTGAGCAAGTAGAAACAAGTACAAGCGAAGCGCCACTTACTTACATTCATGGCAGTGACGGTATGCTTCCTGGTTTAGAAAAAGCACTTGAAGGCAAAGAAGCTGGCGAAAAATTTAGTGTAACCCTAGAGCCAAGTGAATCGTACGGCGAACGTGTTGATGACTTGATTCAACGTATCCCACTAAAGCACTTACAAGGCGACGTTAAAGTATGGAAACCAGGTATGACAGCAATGGTTAGCTCTAACCAAGGTCGTCATCAGGTAACTATTGTTAAGGTTGGTCGTTTTAATGCTGATTGCGATTTAAACCACCCATTTGCTGGTAAAACGCTAACGTTTGATGTTGAAGTTGTATCAGTACGTGAAGCAACAAGTGAAGAAGTTTCTCACGGACACGTGCACGCTGCAGGCGGCTGTGGTCACTCTCACTAGTTAGCAATAAAGGAAGTAAGTATGTCTAAAGTTGCAATAGTTACAGGTGGTACAAAAGGTATTGGTTTAGCTGTAGTAAAGCGCTTGCTAAGTAATGGCTATAAAGTACATAACCTTGATATAGAGCCAAGCGAAACTGGTACATTTCATCAGTGTGACGTAAGTGATGTATCAGCGGTACAAAGCTGTATCAATGCAATCTGTGAACAAAACCAACGTATTGATGTACTTGTTTCTAATGCTGGAAAACATTTAAGCGCAAATATAGAAAGCACCGATGAGCAAACTCTCGATGCGCTTTTTGCGCTTAATGTTAAAGGCGCTTATGCGGCAGTACAAAGCGTATTGCCCAGCATGAAAGCGCAAAATGGCGGCACTATTATATTAGTCGCATCCGATCAGGCAATTATAGGTAAGCAAAACTCTTTTGCATATAACCTAACAAAGCATGCCCTTGCCTCAATGGCTAAAACAACGGCGCTTGATTACGCGAGCTTTAATATTAGAGCAAATGCGGTATGCCCTGGCACAATAGAAACCCCGTTGTTTCATAACGCAATAGATGCATACTGCGCAAAAAGTGGCGCAAACAAAGCTGAAATAGTTGCTGAGGAAGCAAGCCTGCAACCACTTAACAGATTAGGTCAAGCTGATGAAGTTGCGGCCCTTGTGAGCTTTTTAGTAAGCGACGACGCCAGCTTTATTACCGGCAGTCTGCAAAGTATTGACGGTGGCTACACAGCCCAATGAGTACAGTGCAATGAGCATAAAAATTATTGACCCGCACGTACACTTTTTTAACTTAGTAGAGGGTCAGTACTCATGGCTACAAGGAACTCATCCACCAGCCTGGCCAAATTTAGATAAAATAAAAAAGCCAGTAAGTGCACAGCAACTTATTAAAAGTACCGACTTTGAACTAGCAGGGCTTGTTCATATAGAAGCAGGGTTTGATAACACATCCCCTATTAACGAGCTAAACTGGCTAGACTCGCATTTAAAAGATATTCCATTTAAAGCCATTAGCTAC
Organism: Pseudoalteromonas sp. SWXJZ94C; assembly: GCF_015864385.1. Lineage (NCBI taxonomy): Bacteria > Pseudomonadati > Pseudomonadota > Gammaproteobacteria > Alteromonadales > Pseudoalteromonadaceae > Pseudoalteromonas > Pseudoalteromonas sp. SWXJZ94C. The sequence goes on along the minus strand of NZ_JADYXF010000007.1, from coordinate 40,861 downwards.
AACCAAATTGACTCACCAGCTGAACAGTTTATAAACTCGTTAGAAGCTTTAGCTCATCCTAGTTTATGTGGCATTAGAGATATAACCGAAGGTGCTGATGCAAAACGTTTATTAAGCGCTAATAGCTTTAAAAATCTAACAACATTATCAGATACCCAACTGCATTTTGAAGCGCAATTTGATATTGAAAACAGCGAAATAACCAAACAAGTGGCTTACTACGCTAAGCAGTTACCGCAACTTCAAATTATAATTAATCACGCAGGGCTGCCTAGTAATTTAAATACTTGGCAACAAGCTGTTGAGCTACTTGCTCAATATAACAATATTGCGATTAAATTTTCTGGTTTTGAATTACTACATCTCACCAGCCAACAGCAAGCAACATGTTTTAATTTTCTTTTTAATCACTTTGGTGAGCAGCGTATTATGTTTGCTAGCAACTTCCCTGTGTGCCAAATAAATACAAGCTACAGCAATCTATGGCACTGTCGTAAAGCATTGTGCTCAAGCGATAAAGTATGGCACAGCCTCGGCTACGCGAATGCCAAACACTACTATCAAGTATGAGTAAAAGTCGTTATATTAAATTATCTTTTGCTAATAATGCGAGTAGTTTATGAAGGTGTACTTTTTACTAATCGTTGTATTTTCAGCAGCTCTACTCAATGGCTGTATATCTCAAGGCGCAGACCCTACACCTAAGCTTCAACATGCCTTACTTGTTAGTCCAAATAAAATGGCCGTTAGCAACGCAATCAAAACTCTTATACACATGCAGCAGGTTCAACTAGCTGACAATGTATTTACTACCAGCAGCACAGTCACACTTAGCAACGTAAATAATAACAACGCAATAGACACTCAAAGTCTTAATAATCCCGATAGGTTTGAACTGATGATAAAAGGTGAGCAGTGCTATATACGCCACCTTGATAGTAAAGCAACGATCGAGCTTAAAAATGCAGAATGCAAAATTAATGAGCTATAACGAGCGTACCCAAACAACAAAAAAGCCAGCAAGTAAAAATCACTTGCTGGCTCTTTAATATGTAACTCAAATTTTAACTAAAAGATTACTATTTAATTTCTACGCGTTGAGAGCGCATAACAATCTCGTCATTTAGCTCAATGCCAAGCCCTGGTTCTTCTGACACTTCAAAGAAACCATTTTTAGGTTGTGGGTCTTGTAAACACAATTCACGGTTCCACTTTTTAATCGCATAAGTATGATGCTCATGAATCAAAAAGTTAGGAATAGCGGTCTCTAAGTGCAGTGATGCTGCTGTTGCAACCGGACCACCACATACGTGAGCTTGAATACGCACATCAAAAATATCTGCGTAGTCACATACTTTTTTAGTTTCGGTAAAACCACCACACAAACCAATATCCGGCTGTAGTACATCAATACTTTGATCTTCTAAATACGGACGTACACCCCAACGATTATACAAACGCTCACCACCAGCAATAGGCACTGATACTTTATCAGCTACTTTTGCGTGTAATGAATGGTTTAAATAGTTAACTGGCTCTTCAAAGTACATACAGTCAAACTCTTCTGCAATTTCACCTAACTGAATGGCCGTTGTAACGCCTGGTAAGCTATGGCATTCAAAAATAATATCAACTTCGTCGCCTACCGCTTCGCGAATAGCTTGCATACGTGCACGGTATAGCTTCATTTCAGTACGTGAGATTATTTTTGTACGGTCGTAATAAGTATTACCGTCTTTATCATACTGAATTGGGTCTACTTTTACTGCATCGTAACCTTCAGCTATTGCCTTTAAAGCAGCTTCTGCATACTCTTGTGGCTGTACTAGCGCTTTAAATTCGCTATCCCAGTCAAACTGTAATTGCGATGCGTAAGTACGTAGCTTGTCGTTAACTTTACCGCCTAGTAATTGATAGACCGGTAATCCAAGCGCTTTTCCTTTAATATCCCAAAGAGCGGTGTCTATTGCGCTCATTGCGGCATACACAACAGGTCCGCCGCCTAAGCCCCAAAAGCTTTCACGTAACATACGTGACCATAGCTTTTCTGTTTGAAATGGGTCGTGACCAATTAAAAAAGCATCGGCCATTTCCTTTATCATAGCCGCTGCAGCACTATGGCCTAAATCGTAAGCAAGACCGGCTTCGCCAACACCACTAATGCCTTCATCTGTATGAATACGTACAAATACTGGCGTCCAAGAAGGTCTATCAGGACAGTGAATATCAAATACTTCAACGCGATTTACTTTCATTAAAATTCCTTATTAACCGCTATGGGTTATTTTGCAAAACTAGGGTCAAGTCGATACGCTTTACGTAACATAGCAGGCCACGCAAGTTGCCCGCCAGTACTGCCACTGTGCACTACGTTTGCTTGATTATAAATATTATCGATTATAGGCTGCGGTACTTCAATAACCTCTTGCGAGCTTGATTGCAATGCCAATTGTATTTCACACGCGCGCTGTAAATCATAAAAGCGCATAAACGCATCACCAACGGTAGGCCCTACAGTTAAGCCACCGTGGTTTACTAATAACATGTGGTTAGTGCTGCCTAAATCATCTTGCAGCACTTTTCGCTCATCGTCGTTTACCGCAAGCCCTTCGTAGCCATGATAAGAAAGCGATGGCAGTGAAAACATTGAATACTGGCTAAGCGGTAACAAACCATTTTTTTGCGTTGCAACAGCAATTGTTTCTTTAGTATGAAGGTGAATAACACAATGCGCGTCTTCGCGTACTTCATGAATCGCACTATGAATAGTAAAGCCAGCGGGGTTAATACTAAATGGTGTATCGTCGATAATATTACCGTTTAAGTCTACCTTCACTAAATTAGAGGCGGTAACTTCATCAAAGGTCAAACCAAAAGCATTTACTAAGTAATAATCGGTGCCAGGCAAACGTGCTGATAAATGCGTATAAATTAAATCGCCCCATCTAAAATGTTCTACCAGCCTATAACATGCGGCTAAATCAACGCGTAATTGCCATTCTTGTGCTGATACTTTGTTTTTTAAATCTAGTTGGGGTAAATCAAACATAATAAGCCTTTTAAAAACGTACATTATTAGCCTGTACGAATAGATGTTTAGAAGTCTAAAGCAGACTCGATGTTATAGCAAATACCAAACAAAACAGCCACACTATTGTGTGGCTGTTTATAAAGCTAAATAACTGCGTAAATTATTTTACGTTAGCTAGATAATCTGCAATTGCTTCAAATTCTTCATCAGTTACCGCTGCTACCATCGCTTTCATTGCTATGGTCATACCGTTGTTACGTGCACCTGATTTAATATCTTTCATTTGCGCTAATAGGTAATCTTTATTTTGACCATTTAGCTTAGGGTACATACCCATAATTGGTGCTTTACCTTCAGCCCCATGACAAGTTTGACAATTTTTAGCTGTATATAATGCAGCGCCATCGGCTGCGGCAGCGTTAAACGAAAAACTTGCGGCTAAACTAATGCCCGCGCCTAGTAATAGTGTTTTCATCTTGCTCATTGTATTTACTCTTCTTTTTGACGGTTAGAAAAAACAGTTCAATTGATTGCAATAAACAACCAAATAAAAAGCATACGTACGAAACGACGCTAGACGATCAACTTAACCACACACTGCTAACTCGTTTCTGCTCATCTTTGTTTGTTCAGCTTAACAAACAAAAATGAGCCGACACTTAATAATTAATAACTTCCTACCAAACTATATCATCTGGCACTTCAAAATCTGCATATGGATCGTCTTCATCTTTAGGTTTATTTTCTGGCTCGACATGAAAAACAATATATTTTTCATCTACTTCAGCTACTTTTCGTGCTGGTTCATCATCTAATACATAAAACAACCCTTCAAGTACACAAATAGCTAGACGACCACCCGATAACGCTTTTTGGGTTTTTTCGTTCACATCTATATTTTTTACTTTATTTTCAAAAGTAAAATTAAATGTTCGCTCACCACGAATAGCATCTTGGTTATGGTGCTCTAATATTTGTTTAACACGCGCTTCTTGCTCACGTTGCTTTAAACCACCTTGGCGTGTTTTATTAAGCTCTTCAGCCTTTTTTTGCTGCTCAAGTTTAGTTTGTTGAATATGCTTTTGTAAGTCACTAGGGTTGCTAGTAGCCCCTTTTTTTGGCTTTTTCTGTTGCTTACGCTTTTCTGACTTTGCAACCTTCGCTTTGTGCGATGTTGTTAATCCTGCTTGAAGCAATTGGTCTTGTAATGAACCCATGGCTTTGTTCCACTAAAAACTAATATTATTGCTATTTTAATCACCAACGAGTTCAAATAACAGCGCTATCGACATTAATCTATCAAACTAGTTAAAACAAACCATGATATAGCACAACTATTGAGGTTTTAAATATGAAATATAAGTGATTTTTAATACAATACACATAACTTACCAGCAAATGCACTGAGCCATATTATGCGACTACCTCACCTGCTTGTTTGCTCTGTGTTTATATTTTTTGTACTTTACGCACCACAACCTTTGCTTACTCTTTTTGCGAGCGAGTTTAATGTTGCACCAGCTGTTGCTGGCAGTTTAATGACCGCAGCCATGCTACCTTTAGCTATTGCACCGCTTGTTTACGGATTGCTTTTAGCAAAAAAAAATCCATTATTTATACTTCGTATTGCAATGATTTTTTTAGGTCTCAGCTGCTTACTGTTTATCTATGTACCAAGCTTTGAGCTTTTATTATTAGTTAGGTTTTTACAAGGTTTAACACTACCCGCAGCTTTAACCGCAATGACCAGTTACATAGGCATGAGTTATACCGCTGATACACTTCAAAAAAATATGACCCTTTATATAGGCAGTAGTATAATTGGAGGTTATTTTGGTCGCGTACTTGCCGCTTTATTTAGTGATTTATGGCATTGGCAAAGTTTTTATTATGTTATTGCTTTTATGCTTATTTTTTTAGCTTTAACAATTAAACATTCTCGCTTTATTAGCCCTACTACAAAGTCGCAACTCTCCCCACTTGACTACATTAAGCAACTTAAAGAAGGTGCTGTACTTAAAGTTTATGGCGCTGTTTTTTGTATGTTTTTTTGCTTTGCTGCACTACTCAACTATTTACCCTTTATATTAAAAAATACGTTTTTAATAACAAATACTCGCGACATAGGCTTGGTTTACAGTGGTTATTTAATTGGTGCTCTTGCCTCTGTTGCAGCACCTTGGCTACTTAAAAAAGCATCGTCTCCTTGGCACCTATTAGCGGCTGTATTTAGCTTTTATAGCATGAGTATTATTTTATTAATGAGCCACCAACTCGTATTGTTTTTAACTGCATTTACATTATTTTGTGGTGCTATGTTTGTAATTCACTCAACTGCCGCGCCGCTCGTTAATAAAATAAGCAAAGCCCCACCAAGCGTAACCAACGGAGGATATGTGTCGTTTTATTACAGTGGCGGCGCATTGGGTTCGTTATTACCCGGAGTGGTATACCAACATCATGGTCAAACGGCATTTATGTTTACTTTACTAGCCGTTTGCTTATGTGGTTTGTCATTAATTATGTGGGCTTATTTTGAGGGTAAAAATACAACGCGTGGCTGATGATTTGTGTGATTAAAAAATGTGTTTAAGTCTGCTTTACTAAGCAACCATGTTTGGGTGTTTTCAAACGGATGGCAATGAAATAAATCGCCGCTGTAAATATCTTGGTCAACCCATAAGCTCACTTCGTTTTGCTTGTCGTTTAAAAGCGACAATATTGATACACACCCTGGTGCTACTTTTAAATACTTAGCTAATCGTTCACTCGATGCAAATCCTAAACGCGAAAGCCCTTGTTGTTTTGAGAGCGCTTTTAAATCGAGTTGCTTATTGTGTGCTGTAATAACTAAAAAGTGTTGTTTACCCTGGTTATCACGTAAAAATAAGTTTTTTAGGCGAGTACCAGGACGCTCAATCATAAATTCATCAGCCGCTAAGCTCGTATGTAACGCCGGATGCTCTATTACATCGTAATTAATATTTAGGTGCGTTAAAAGCTCTGCTAACTTAGTTTTATCCGCATACATATTACAAACAACGCCCTCTTAATTGCACACTTAAATCTCGCCATATAACATCATTTACTTCATGCTTATTATCGCAATATTTACGCTCTTTTAATTCTTGGTTTAATAACTCCACCGCTTGGTCTTCTAACTGCAGCTTTAAAACACTCGACTCTTCGAAATGCTCTTGTTCAATATACTGCTTAACCTCACCACGGCTTGGTCTATTGTTAGGACCGCGATCAAGATTAAAATTTTCGCGATTCTTTGCTTTTACCGAAACAACATAAGCAAAAAGCTTATTTCCTTGTTCATCTTGTTTTTCATGAAACTGTTTATTATTTATTTCAAAAGGCGGCTCATCAATTGAAGAGCAACCAGCAAGTAAAACCATGAGCGCTAGAACACATTTTTTCATTGTTTTTTATCGTTTTAGTTTCAAATTAAGCTGAGTCTATCAAAAATTGACGTAAACAGTGAAAATTAGTAAAAAAATACTTGACCAAATATGTAAAAAAACTTAAAGTTCGTCCCGCTTGAAACTCAGCAGTCAAGCTTTTATGTAATACATAAAATTAGGAATGTGGGGCTATAGCTCAGCTGGGAGAGCGCCTGCCTTGCACGCAGGAGGTCAGCAGTTCGATCCTGCTTAGCTCCACCACTTTCCTACACTTCACAAAGCAAAATCTCTTTCTTTATTTCCTGTAAATATATTCTTAGTAAATTTTTATTCTGCCTCTTAATACACAAAATTATTTATTTATAATTAGTAACTTCAACTTGAGCATTTACAAGTTCTTAGCTATACATAATGTTACGTGTATTAATACTTTAGGCTTAAAATGGATACCCCTAAGCGCTCGACGCTAAAAAAGCTAGCAGTTATAGGCTTAACCGCAGGCGCTATTACACACGCACCTTATGTATTTGCTCGTAAAAAAGTAACTTTAAGAGTGCTTGGCACACACGTTACCTTGCAAGAAGCTATTCGAAAGCAAGCAATGAGCGACCTAGGTATCGATATACAATTTACCCCAGCAGGCAGCGCAGCTGTATTACAAAAAGCATCAATGAACCCCGGCTCATTCGATTTATATGAGCAATGGTCTAATAGTATAAATGTGCTCTGGGGTGCTGGCTCTATTCAGCCAATAGAAAAAAAACGACTAACCCACTTTAACGAAATAAACTCACTCACTAAAACGGGCAAACTTACAGCAAACGCCAATATTGGTGCTGGCGACGCCCCCTATAAATTATTAAATGTGCAAGCAGATGGCAGTTTAAGCGCACAAGAAAGCGATCATATTAGTTTTTTACCTTACGTACACAATGTTGATTCATTTGGCTACAACACTAAATTTATAAAACCCGGTATAGCCTACGAAACAGAAAGCTGGAGTTGGTTATTAGATGATGCCAATAAAGGTAAAGTGGGTATTGTAAACGAGCCTACAATTGGTTTATTTGACCTAGCACTTGCCGCTCAAAGTAAGGGGCTTATTAAATTTAATAATATAGGCTCAATAACTCGCTCAGAACTAGACAGACTTTTTAAAATTTTACTCGATTTTAAACGCCAAGGTCATTTTAATGGTTACTGGAACTCAGTACCTGAATCAATCGAATTTATGAAAAGTGAACGCGTGCATATTGAAAGTATGTTTTCGCCTGCCGTTGGGGCACTCAATAGCCAAGGCGTAAATGTACGCTTTGCTGCACCAAAAGAAGGCTACAGAGGGTGGCACGGTGTTATGTGTTTATCATCACAAACGCAAGATAGCGTAAAAGATGCTGCCTACGATTATATGAACTGGTGGCTCTCAGGTTGGCCTGGTGCTTTTATAGCTCGCCAAGGGTATTACATTAGCAACCCACAGCGCTCAAAAGCTCTGCTATCGTCTTCTGAATGGGACTATTGGTATGATGGTAAAGCAACCAATATTGATTTATTAAACACTAATGGCGAAATAGCAGTAAAAGCGGGAGAGCAACGCAATGGCGGAAGCTATCTAAAACGCCTTAGTAATATTGCAGTATGGAACACCGTTATGCCAACATATGACTATAGTTTACAAAAATGGTATGAGTTGATTAGCCGCTAATGAAAATACGATCTATAAAATCAAAAATAATTTTAGCTTTATGCCTACTGATAAGCTTATTAATTTTACAGAGCTACTTTTTTAATTATTCACAAAAGTCACTCTTAAGCTTACAAAAAAAACAGCATAATGCGCTTATTCAAAACGAAAGCGTAGCTAGCTTAGAGAACGATGTTATTTCTTTGCAAAGCCAAGCAATTGCATTTGTAGATCACGCCAATGAAAATACAATTGAAAAGTTTAGCTTTTATTTATCAGCTGCACACTTAAACCTAAACTTATTAAAAACAAATACCCTTCAACGTACACCTGAATACCAAAAAACATTAACTCGTATAGGCGAATACCTAAACAACTACCAAGAAACATTCGATCAAGTTGTTATTAACAGAGCTAAGCGAGAGTTAGTTTACGCAACACAGTTTAAACAACCTATTACTGACTTAAAAAAACAAATAACAAATTTAGAAACCAACGCCAACATTAAAGATAAAGGCGCCTACACAGATATATTACTGACGATTAGTAACTTAGAGCATGCATCTGTAAGTTATTTATACAAACCAAATTTTGATGAAGCACAAAATGTTAAGCAAAACCTCCAGCATTTACATTTAAGACTTATTAATATGCCACAAATAAAGGGAGCCCTTATAAATAATACAGCCGATTTAAAACAAGCCCTCAATCAACTTGTGCTATTAACGCGTGGCTATACCTTTTCGATTAATGTGGTACTGACTGGTATTGAAAATGAGCTACTTTATTTAGCTAATCAAGTTAAAGTTACCGAACGAAAAGAACTACAAATAACTGAAGACAAACTAACGTCTCAACTAGTTACAAATACTGAGCGAGCAAATATGTTTGCGGGGTTAATAATGATTATAATTGCATTAGTAAGTTACCTTATTTTTAAATCAATTATTAAACCAATTAACCAGTTAACTCAGTTACTTAAAGATATGAATAATGAAAAACAGATTACCTTATCAAACACTAATAGTGGTCAAACTGAAATCGCATCGGTAATAAGGGCAGCAAATACTCTTTATTTAAAAAACAAACAAACCAAAGAACTATTAAGTGAAACTCAAACACTTAATATTCAAATGGAAAAAATGAATAAAGACCTTACCTCCTCAATGGAGCAAACCCACGAAGCTAATAAAGCCAAAGGCGACTTTGTGGCAAATATGAGTCACGAGCTTCGCACACCAATGAACGGCATACTCGGTATGTTACAACTTTTACAAAGTAGCGCCCTACCCTCAAGACAAAAGCATTATGTTGATAAAGCATTTTCAAGTGCTTATAACTTATTGCATATTTTAAATAATATTTTAGATTTTTCTAAACTTGAATCAGAAAAGGTACAACTAGAGACTATTCCATTTACGCTGCATACTATTATTTCAAATGCACAAAACCTTTTTTCAACCAGTGCAAAACAAAAAGGACTAGCCCTTAACTTTACTTTACACGTAGATACAAGTTTAGAACTTATAGGCGACCCATTACATTTAAGCCAAATTATTAATAACTGCATTGGTAATGCTATAAAATTTACAGAGCACGGCGAAGTATCTTTAATAGTAGAAGCATCATCTCAGCATAAAAAAACAATAAATTTACGCTTTACAATAAAAGATACCGGTATAGGGATGACTGATGAGCAGTCAAAACGGGTGTTTCAATCATTTTCTCAAGGTGACTCAAGCACAACCAGAAAATACGGTGGTACTGGGCTGGGCTTAACCATAAGCAAGCAATTAACCACGTTACTTGGTGGAGATATACAGGTAAGAAGTGCATTAAATCAAGGCAGTGAATTTTTCTTTACTCTACCTTTTGTACTGTCGGAGCAACAAGCTCTTAAAAAACATGCTTTATTAATTAGCCCCAGTAGCGAGCAAATTAATAAATTAATGGACTTATTAAGCAGCACAAATATAACAACCGAAACAACGCAAGAACCGCTAAGGGCGATTGCTAAAATATCTCAACCTAACAACCCTTTTAGTATTGTTATTATGTCGCTTGAGAAAAAAGAGTTAAAAGATAATTTTATTTTACAGCAACTAGAAACACAAAATAAAAGCACTGAAAATAAACTGCTACTGATATTGCTTATCAGTGATGAAGAACATCCCGAGCAACTCCCTAAAAATAATAATATAGATATTACTGTTATTGGAAATATACATACAGAAACACAACTTTTAGAAAAGTTGTCTCCAAAAGCACCTAAAACTGAAAGCATACAATCTTTTCCTCAGTTTTCGGGTTTTAGTGCACTTATTGTTGACGATAACAAAATAAATCAAGAAATAATGGCAGCACTTTTAACAAAGTTAGATATGAATGTCATTATTGCAAATGATGGGGCTGAATCACTAAAGCTTGCTGATGAAAATGATTTTGATATTATTTTTATGGATATTCAAATGCCGATAATGGATGGGCTTGAAGCAACAAGAACCCTGCGTAGCAGAGGTTACACAACACCAATTATAGCAATTACTGCAGCAGCACATACAAACGATAAAAAAGCGGCCTTAAGAGCCGGTATGGATGACTTTTTAGCTAAACCTATTCTTTTAGATACACTGCATAAAAACATAGAAAAACACTTACAAAGCAATCGCACTTTAAGCACAATTAACTTGCCTTTAGCTAAAGAAAACATAGACAACAATGATGAACTATTAGAAAAGTTATTCTCTAAATTTATTAACGATTACAGTAGCTTTGCAAATAAAACCGAAAAGTTAATTAAGAATAATGAGATAAATAATCTTACGATCCTAATACATACGTTAAAAGGAATTGCTGGCACATTAGGGCTTGAGCTATTAGAGCAAAGTACAATAAAAGTAGAGAAAAAATTAGTAAATGAAAAAACAATTGAATTAGATAACTTTAATGAACAACTAACATTAACACTTTATGCAGTTAAGCAATTTTTAGTAACGAAAAACTTTCAGAATAAGAGTAAACAATTAGGCTCTCAAAAAGAGGATATTTCAGCTGTTGATGAAATCTACTCATTAGCTTTAACATCTCGACCAATACCAAGTAGTTTGATTAGGCAATTAGAAATGAATCAATATGATAGGGATCATCCCTTACTTAAACTTAAAGAAGCAATTGATTGCTTTAATTACCATTTAGTTATAGAGCTCATTGATCAGTATAGAAATAATAATAAAAACTAGACAATTATTGCCAATTTGAACTAGATTTAATATGCATAGAACAGAAGAAGGATTAAAAGTGCATTCAACGTATATCGCTAATAGCAATAAATTAAAAGATGAGCAAAGGCAAAAGCCTTTAATTCTTATTGTTGATGACGAACCTAGTAATTTACACGTATTAGTTGAAGGGCTTTTAACTGATTACGATGTACGTGTTTCTACCAGTGGTGAGCAAGCTTTAATATTTGTAGAGTCAACACGCCCCGATTTAATTTTGCTTGATATTATGATGCCAGGCATGGATGGCTACGAAGTATGTAACAAATTAAAAGCTAAACAAAACACTAAAGGCATCCCGGTAATATTTGTAACTGCTTTAACTGAAGAAGGGGCTGAAGAAAAAGGCTTTGCAATGGGCGCTATTGACTACATCCATAAGCCTTACAAATTAGCACTGGTAAGAGCGCGTATTCGCACGCATATAACAGCTCAAGGGATGCTAGACCGCCTCATTGAAAAAAACTTTGACTTACACGACAAGCTTCTCGAAATAGAATCTCTATCACAAGAATTGACCCAACGAGAAGAAGAATTAAAACTACTTTCCTCTAAGCAACAGTTGTTTTACCAGGCTTTAACAGGTACAGCTGACGGTGTAGTAATAACAGATAGCGATGGTAAAATAATTGCCGTTAACCCTTCTTTTTGTCGAATTACAGGATACTGTGAAGCTGACTCTTTAAAAATGCAATTACACGATATTAAGCAAAACAATCATCCTAGTATTAGTTTTGACCAAGTGTGGGGTCATGCAAGCAAAGCCGGTTACTGGAGTGGCGAACTTGTTACAAGACGAAAAAATGGCGAACTATATCCAGAGCTTTTAACACTAACAATGGTTAAAGGTGAGCAAGACACTAACGTACACTACATTGGTGTATTTAGTGATATATCGAGTGTTAAAATAACTCAAGAGCGTATTGATTATTTAACATGGCATGATGAGCTAACAGGTTTACCTAATCGAAATGGCTTTTTAAAGCAATTAGAGCAACAGCTTCAAACCTGCAATACGGATAAAACCTACGCTTATATTTATATTATCGATATTGATAGCTTTCACTCAATAAATGATGGTTTAGGGCTCCTTGCAGGAGATAATATACTTAAAGATCTTACTAAACGTATTCATACTCATATTGATAAAAAAGATGTTATTGCCCGTTTAGGCAGCGATGAATTTGCAACACTGTGTATTGTAGATAAAGGAATTGGCAGAGCTAGAGCCCAAACAATTGCAGAGCGAAAAGCCCAAGAGTTACTTATAGCAATAAATCACCCGTTTATAGTTAATGAGCAAGAAGTAAGCTTAACGGTAAGTATTGGCACTTATATTTTTCCGCGTGAGGATCAATGGGAAAGTGCTATAGAAACAATTAGAAATTGTGAAGCTGCCTGCTACAAAGCAAAAGAAAAAGGTGGTAACAGAATCACCTTTTTCGATACTTCATTTGGCGAGCAAGCAAAGCGCCGCTTCGAAATAGAGCAAGATTTACGCAAAGCAATTGCACAAAATGAGTTGTCTCTGTATTTGCAGTCGCAATTTGATCGCAATCAAGAACTTAAAGGTGCTGAAGTTTTACTACGCTGGGAGCATCCTCAAAAAGGGTTTATAAGCCCTGGTGAGTTTATATCTATTGCTGAAGAATCCGATATTATTTACGACCTAGATTGCTGGGTCAGCTCCAATGCACTTAAAATACTGGCTAAACTTGGGGAAACCCATCCACATTTAAATTTATCTATAAATATTAGTGGCAGACATTTTCATGAGGCACGCTTTTTAACATTTATCAGCCAACAAATTAAACAACACGGAATTAATCCTCAACAGCTTACAATTGAGATTATTGAAGGTACTCTTTTAAATCATATGGAGGCTGCAATTGAGGCTGTTCACCTTCTTAAAAAGTTAGGTGTTAGAGTATCTATAGACGATTTTGGTACAGGTTATTCAAGCTTAACCTATCTGAAACAACTGCCGATACAAGAACTTAAGATTGACCGCTCATTTGTATTAGAAGCACCAACTGATAATAACGATAAGTTAATTGTTGATATGATTGTGAGTTTAGGTCGTTTATTTGAATTAGACGTTGTTGCTGAAGGGGTAGAAAATCAATCGCACTTTGATTTATTACAAGAATATCCTGAGGTTATATTGCAAGGTTACTATTTGCATAAACCAGAGCCAGCAAATGATTGGCTCGAAAAACTAAAGTAATAAGCAATGGCTAAACTATTAGCCATTAAAATAGAAAAGCCGAGCATAGCTCGGCTTTTCTATTTTAATTTTATACTATTAACTTATTCGCGTACTTGGCCTTCACCATTCACTAAGTACTTTTCAGTTGTTAGTGATTCAAGACCCATTGGTCCGTAAGCATGAAGCTTAGAGGTTGCGATACCAATCTCGGCACCTAAACCTAACTGTGAGCCATCTGAGAAGCGTGAAGATGTATTAACCATAACTACTGACGCATCAACGCTACGTTGAAATAGTTCTGCTGCAGTTTGGTTTTTAGTACAAATTACTTCAGTGTGGTTTGAGCCAAATTGAGCAATATGCTCTACCGCTGCTGTAAAGCTTGGTACTACACGAATAGCGATTTCTAAATCTAGGTATTCTTCACCAAATTCATCATCAGCTAACACTGTTGCGTTATCAAAATACTTAGCTGCTTGGCTATCTGCATTTATTTTTACACCCTCTTGGCGTAATACCACGGCACACAGATTTAAAAACTCATCAGCAACATCTTGGTGAACAACTAAGCCTTCAAGCGCATTACATACGCCTGTACGCTGTGTTTTACCATTAAGTAATAAGTTAATTGCCACTTCTAAATCAGCGTCCTTATCTACATACAAATGACAAACACCTTTGTAATGCTGGATCACTGGAATGGTACTGTTTTCAGTTACAAAATTAATTAAACCTTCGCCGCCACGCGGTATTATTAAGTCAATACTCTCACGTTGCTGCATTAATTCCATTAATAGTGCACGGTCTGGATCGGGTATTACCGAGATAAGCGCTAAAGGTAAATTGTGTTTTTCAAGCACGCTATGCATTACGCTCGCGATTGCTTGTGAACTTTTAAGCGCTTCTTTACCGCCACGTAAAATAACACTATTACCTGATTTGAAACACAATGCGCCGGCATCCGCTGTTACATTTGGACGCGCTTCATAAATCATACAAACTACGCCTAGTGGTACGCGCATTTTACGAATTTTAATACCATTTGGACGTTCTGTGATATCACGCAGTTGACCAACTGGATCATCAAGGCTAACTATAACTTCAATGCCTTGCGCCATTGACTCAATACGCTCGTCGTTTAGTGTTAAACGATCAATCATTGCTGCTGGTAAACCGTTGTCGCGAGCAGCGCTTAAATCACTTTCGTTTTCTTTAATTATAAATGCTTTTTGAGCTCTAAGTGCTGCTGCTATCTCTGTTAATACTTGATCTTTTGTCTCGGTATCGAGTAAAGCAAGTGTTAATGCAGCTTTAGCTGCCTGACGTGAAATGTCTGTAATTAAGCTCATGACTTCTCCAATAATGCGATATATTTCTCAGATATTACAGGTCCAATTGAATCCTGCATTTTTTCACTGAATTCACTTTGTTCGTTGTCTGCAATAAAGTTCAACAAACAACTACTATAATTTGCGGTCGCTTTCGCTAACCGAGTGCCATCTTCACTACGAACTAAAATAGTGTCACCAACGGCAAACTCGCCGTGTACTTCCATTATTTCATCGCCGCGAATACAGCCTGTTTCACCTTCTAATGATTCATCAAATGATCCATCAACAACAACTTCGCCTTGCTCGTTTGCTGTGTGTGTCATCCAATGAACAGAATCTTGCATTGGTTTTTCGTATGGTAAGAATATACTACCAGGGTTTTCGCCAGCTAATAGTTGTGTAAATGTTTCTTCTTTAAAACCATTTATAATATATGTTGCGATACCATGTGAAGTCGCTTTTTCTGCAGCTTCTATTTTGGTTTTCATACCGCCCGTGCCTACTGAACTTGTAGCACATCCTGCCATAGCATAAATAGATTCATCAATTGATTTTATTTCAGGCAATAGCACTGCATCATCATGTAAATTTGGATTTTTATCGTATAACCCATCAACATCTGAAAATATTAATAATGCATCTGCATCTGCCGCAGCTGCTACCATCGCTGATAAATTATCGTTGTCACCTACTTTTAGATCATCCGTCGTTACAGCATCATTTTCATTAATGATAGGTAATACACCGTGCTCTAGTAAGGTAAATACGGTTTCGCGAATACTCTGATAGCGGTCATGGTCACGTAAATCACCATGAGTTAGTAATAATTGCGCTGAAGGAAAATCAAAAAAGCGATCCCACATTGCCATCATTTCAGTTTGACCTGCCGCCGCCATTGCTTTTTTCATAACAACAGTACGTGGTTTATCCGATGGGAATAAGTGTGCGCCTGCTGCTACAGAACCCGATGAAACTAAAATAACTTCAATACCACGGGCACGACAACGAACAATAAACTGTGCGATAGTTAGTAAATAGCGTGAACGACAGCCATCTTGATCTGGTGCAATTAAAGCACTACCTACTTTAAGTACAATACGTCGCCAATTTAACTTTTGCATAAGAGCTCAACTTTCCATTTTATCTGCGCTCATCTTTACTCGATAAGCTAAAACTAGGTAGCTACGTATAAAACATAGCTTCGAATTTGTCTTGTCATTTAGGCAACACTTTTTTACGCACGCGAAAAGGCCATATCTAAAACCATGGTTGTAGATTTAAGCTCGAGTATAAAGTAGCAACAACTCAATAAAATTGAGCGGTACTAAATCAGAAAATTTAAAAAGTGTTGTTTATGCATCGCTGTAAAAAGCTGTGTGAAGCTTTTCTATTAACAACATACATAGAGCCTCTAAAGTCTGATACACCGACAGATAGGGTGAAGACTTAAGGACCGAGATTTAACCGCCACGATGGGGATTAAATATTGAAAGGTAATAGTTCAACTCAAACCTTTGCTTACTTAAAAAATTAAATAAACTTGTTTAGCAAAACCATACCAAAGAGTTCGGTAAATGACATTTTGAGTATTCAAACTCAAATTTAACTGTTACTGCATGATTATAAGGTTTAAATATGACGCTAACATTAACGAGTCATTATTTAATAACAATAAACATACTTAGATAACTAATTGTTTGAACACGAAGTATAATACGTCATTTTGGGGGGTAAGATCAAGGCTAAAATTTAAACGGCATTGGTAATATTGTTTAAAACCTCTATTTTTATCCTTTATAATCAAAATATTAAGTTCCTTTTATGCGCTTTAATAAGGCTCTTCGGTACTTTAGCAATAATTAAAGCTCACTAATCTTTTATAAGCAGCTAAAATTCATTAGTAATATTTGAGTTTCACGTGTATACCCCTGTACTAATAATTAACAAAAGTTATACTTTAAAATATCGTCATAAATAAGGAATTCTTAATCTATGTCAGCAATTTATATAGCCGGTATCGCACTTTGCTCTGTGCTTGCTCAATGGGTAGCATGGGCGTTTAAAGTGCCTGCTATTCTTTTTTTATTGCTTACGGGACTGTTATTAGGGCCATTTAGTGGCGTATTAGACCCAGATGCACTTTTAGGAGACTTACTGTTTCCAATTGTATCTTTAAGTGTTGCGGTGATCCTGTTTGAAGGTTCACTCACATTACATTTTCGAGAATTAAAAGGCATTGGTAAAGTTGTTAGAAACCTCTGCTCTATCGGTATGCTTACTACCTGTATTGTTGTTAGCCTAAGTGCTTATTGGCTACTAGAGCTCAACTGGCGAGTTGCCGCAGTGCTTGGTGCTGTACTTGTTGTTACGGGACCTACCGTAATTGCACCTTTGCTAAATTCTATGCGACCAACGCAAGATATAGACCGCATACTTCGCTGGGAAGGGATTGTAATTGACCCTATTGGCGCATTGTTTGCTGTATTGGTATTTGAAGCCGTTATGCTTGTTGGGCAAGGCGAAATACTAAGCCATACAATTATCGCTTTAGTTAAAACACTCGGTGTTGGTTTAAGTATAGGTGTTGCTGCTGGTTGGATTACAACACAACTTATGCGTCGTGAGTGGCTACCATTTGAATTACATAAGTTTGGTATTTTAGCGTTAGTACTTATTAGTTTTTCTGTATCTAATCATTTAAGTCATGAATCTGGTTTATTAGCCGTGACTGTATTTGGTATTTGGCTTGCCAATCAAGACGATTTAGAAATTGATTCAGTCCTTGAGTTTAAAGAAGACTTATCAATGATTTTAATATCAACACTATTTATTTTACTCGCTGCACGCTTAAAGCTTTCGGATTTAATGATGCTCGACGGTGACGTATTTATATTTTTAGCTGTTGTGTTATTTATTGCGCGCCCGCTGTGTATTGCAATATCAACCTTTGGTACCGACTTACCAATGAAGTCGCGCTTAGTGCTCGCGTGGATTGCTCCGCGAGGTATTGTTGCTGCTGCAGTAGGTTCTGTATTTGCTTTAAGCATGATGGAAGCCGGCGTTGCCGACGCCGAAAAAATGGTACCGTTAATATTTACAGTAATTATCATTACAGTGGTACTACAAAGCTTAACAGCAATTCCTGTTGCTAAACTTTTAGGTGTACGTCAGCCATCTGCAAATACCATATTAATTATAGGCGCTAACCATGTATCGCGTGCAATTGGTCGTGGTTTGAAAGATCAAAATATTCCAGTGCATTTATCAGACCCAGCATGGGAAAACTGTAGGATGGCACGTATGGACGGCTTAGCCTGTTATTACGGTAACCCGCAATCAGAGCATGCCGAGCGTTATTTACCACTAACAACCATTCGTAGTGTATTAGCATTATCGCCAAATCGTCATCATAACGCGCTGGGAGTTCAATATTTTTCTCATTTACTTAATGAAAAAAATGTATTTTCGCTTCGCTCTTCAACGTCACATGCAAAAGCAAATAAAGACAGCGCAACGTTTTTATCACGACAAATACTGTTTGGTGATGAAGGCTCATACGCACGTTTAAGCAGCATGATTGCAAAAGGCGGAAAGGTGAGTGCGACTCGTATCTCTGATGAATTTAGTTGGGAGCAGTACCAGGAAATGAACCCTGAAGCTATTCCATTATTTATTCTCAAAGGCGATAAAGACAGCGATGACGATACACCAATTAAGCTAAGACCTTTTACAATTAACATGGAAAAGCCACCACAAGAAGGCGAACGCATAGTTGCATTGCAACCGCCTAAAATGTCGGTTTTGAAAGATCCGCAAACCAAGGCTAAAGAAGAAGTTTAAATACTTTTACTGCCTGTAGAAACGCAAAAACCCTAACTTAAAAAGTTAGGGTTTTGTTTTTTAAGAACCATTAAATAGGAAGACGAGCTCGGGCAACTACACTATCTGGCATTTTTTGCGCTAACTTAGTTAACGCTCGCTCAATTTTTTTATGAGTCGCCTTATCTGCCACCATGGAGTTAAATAACCAACGATACGCGTCTTCAAAGTCACGCGGGCTGCCATAGCCATTATTAAATAATTTAACTAAACGCAGCTGTGCTTTCAAATTACCTTGCGACGAAGCTTCACGCAAATAAGTAATTGCCATTGCTTTATCTTGTTGAACTAAACGCCCAGTGTCGTAGTAACGCCCTAGTTGCTCTAATGCAGCCGCTAAGCCTTGCTGAGCAGCTTTTCGCATATAATACACACCTAACTCTACATTTCGATCAACACACACGTTATAAGCCAGCATATCGCCATATAAAAACTGATAAGACGGCAGTGCCATTTTATTGGCTCGCGCCTCTATATCTTGCACTAACTGGCAATCATCTGCCTTTACACGCGCCAAATGCGTATTTTTATTTATTAATGCAATTAGCTCAGATTCAGTATACAGCGGTACTGCAGCTGGGCTTTCTGTAGCTAAGCTATTGGTTGATATAAATAAAGATAACGAAATTAACGAAAGCCTTAATACGCAATTATGAGTAAATAAACGCATGCTCACCACTTATAAAAATAAACTTATTAAATGATATACAAAGATCGTTCCAAGGTGAATTTTAGACACAAAAAAAGCTGCACTAGGCAGCTTTTTTTAATCTATTAGTAATTACGCAAACGGGTTGCGAAGTACCATAGTTTCTACACGATCTGGACCTGTAGAAATAATATCAATTGGAACACCCGTAATTTCTTCGATACGCTTGATGTAATCAATCGCAGCTTTTGGTAAACCGTCAAGACTAGTTACACCAACTGTGTTCTCTGACCAACCTGGCATCTCTTCGTATACTGGTGTTACTTTATCGTAACCTTCAGCTGCTAATGGCGTTATGTTAGTAACAGTGCCATCTTCAAGCTTATATCCAGTACAGATTTTAAGTATTTCTAAGCCATCTAAAACATCAAGCTTAGTTAAACAAAAACCTGAAATACTGTTGATTTGAACTGCACGGCGCATTGCCACTGCATCTAACCAACCAGTACGACGAAGTCGACCTGTTGTCGCGCCAAATTCATGACCTTTATCACCTAAGTGCTTACCTACTGGGTCTTGTTTTTCAAGACCGTCGTAAAGCTCTGTAGGGAAAGGACCTGAACCAACACGAGTAGTGTACGCTTTAATAATACCTAAAACGTAATCAAGGTGTAATGGACCAAAACCTGCACCAGTAGCAACGCCACCAGCTGTAGTATTTGAAGATGTTACATATGGGTAAGTACCATGATCAATATCAAGTAACGTACCTTGTGCACCTTCAAACAAAATGTTTTCGCCAGCTAAACGTGTTTCATCTAAAAGCTCAGTTACATCTACAACCATTGCTTTTAGAATATCTGCAACAGCCATTGCATCATCAAACGTTTTTTGAAAATCTACTGCTTCTACTTTGTAGTAGTTAACTAAAGTAAAGTTATGGTATTCCAAAACTTCTGTTAGTTTAGCTGCAAATACTTCAGGATTAAATAAATCACCTACACGTAAACCACGACGTGCTACTTTATCTTCGTACGCAGGACCGATACCGCGACCTGTTGTACCAATTGGTTTATCGCCACGTGCAGTTTCACGGGCTACATCTAATGCTACATGGAAAGGCAAGATTAGCGGACATGCTTCACTAATTAAAAGACGCTCGCGTACAGGTACGCCGCGCTCTTCTAGCATGCCAATTTCTCTCATTAGCGCTTCTGGTGATAAAACCACACCATTACCAATCACACATTTAACATTGTCACGTAATACACCCGATGGAATAAGGTGTAGAACCGTCTTTTCACCTTCGATAACTAAAGTATGACCCGCATTATGGCCACCTTGATAACGAACTACTAAAGATGCTTTGTCTGTAAGGAGATCAACTACCTTACCCTTTCCTTCGTCACCCCATTGGGTGCCTAATACAACAACGTTTTTACCCATCGTAAATTCACTTAGAGAAAATTAGGACGAGATTTTACCAGAAAACTAAAGTAAAGATCACCCCTGTTCAGCTTATTTTTTCTGCGCAGTTTTTTTTGTACCTAAATAACAGCTAATAACCACATAAATAACAGTGATTTAAAGAGTTAAATGCAATTAACAAAAAGCCCCGCAAATGCGAGGCTTTTAACTTTTAAATGCTTAACGTAAAGCTTATTGAGCTTTAGCGCCTTTCATGTATTGAAAGAAGTCGCTATCAGGTGAAAGCACCATAACGTCTTGCTTGTTTTTAAAAGTCTTCTTATAAGCTTCAAGTGATCTTACAAAGCTAAAAAACTCAGGATCTTTATTATATGCGTTAGCATAAATCCCAGCAGCATCAGCATCACCTTGACCACGAACAGAGCGTGAATTACGTTCTGCATCAGCAAGCATTACCGTTACACGACGATCAACACCAGCGCGAATAGTTTCGGCTTTCTCTTGACCTTCAGAACGATGCTCTTTTGCAACAGCAGTACGCTCAGCGCGCATACGTTGATAAATAGAGCTACTTACTTCTTGTGGTAGATTAATTTGCTTAACGCGTACGTCTAGCACTTCAATACCTAACTCGCGTGCACTTTCAGAAGCTTGAACTAACGCCTCTTCCATTAACTCGCTACGCTCACCTGAAACAATTTCGCGAATAGTTCGTGTACCAAAGTTAGTACGCAGACCATTATTTACTTTTTGTTCAAGTAACGTTTCAGCATATTGCTTATCGCCACGAGCACGTAAGTAAAAAGCACTAAAGTCGTTAACACGCCATTTTACAAACGAATCAACAATTAAGTCTTTTTTCTCGCTAGTTACAAAGCGATCAGGTGTGCCATCTAGCGTTTGTATACGTGCATCAATACGACGTACTTGGCTAAAAAAAGGTACTTTTAAATGTATACCTGGGCTGTAGACTACCGCAGTTTCTTCGCTATCTTTTTGTACTTTACTGAATAACAAAACAATTGCTTTTTGTCCTTCAGGTACAACAAATACCGACGAGAAAGACATCACAATGGCAGCTAATAGTATTACTAAACTAAAGTTTTTCATTATGCTTATCTCCCGTCATTAAAGCGATCGTTGTTAAAGCGGTCACTACCACTATTAACAGTGCTGTTGCGTGACGTATTTACCTTATTGCGTAAATCTTGAATATCACTTGAGCTTGGTAATGCAACGCGTGTTGCCGTCCCTTGCTTATCCATGATTTTATCAAGTGGTAAATAAATCATGTTATTACCGCCTTTCACATCAACCAATACTTTAGAACTGTTACCTAGCACTTCTTCCATTGCATCAATGTATAGACGCTCACGAGTAACTTCTTTAGCTGCTAGATACTGAGGTAATAGCTTTTCAAATCGAGCAACTTCACCTTGTGCTTCTAAAGTAATACGTTCTTGGTAACCTTCAGCTTCTTGAGTCATACGCGTTACTTGACCACGAGCACGTGGTTCAATTTCACGAGCATATGCTTCAGCTTCACGGATGAAACGCTCTTCATCTTCTTGTGCAGCAATAGCATCATCAAACGCATCTTTAACTTCAGTTGGCGGACGAGAATCTTTAAAGTTCACGTCAGTTACAATTAAACCTAAGTTATATGGTTCAATAACCTTATTAAGCTCATCCCACGTATTTTGGCGTACAACTTCACGACCATTCGTTAGCACTTGGTCCATTTTTGCATGACCAACTACATAGCGTAATGCACTATCTAAAGCCTCTTCTAAACTGCTATCAGCATTAGTTACACTAAACTTATAAAGATATGGGTCAATAACGCGGTATTGCACCTGAAACTCAACGCTTACTACGTTTTCATCTTCTGTTAGCATAAAACCAGAGGCAGACAATGAGCGTACAGCTTCAATATCCACTGGAATAACCGTTTCAATAAAGGTCATTTTCCAACGCAAACCAGGATCAGCTATTCGGTCATATTTACCAAATTGAAGAACCACGCCACGCTCGGCTTCTTTCACTGTATAAATACCACTTAGCGCCCATACAATAACGGCGATAATGAGCACAAATGAAATACCTGCTCCGCCAAGTCCGCCGCCATTATTATTGCCGGATTTTTTCCCGCCAAATAAGCCACCAAACTTCTTACTGAATTTACGGAACACCTCGTCTAAATCAGGTGGGCCTTGATCACGTCCGCCTTTATTATTCCACGGATCTTTGTCATTGCCATTATTACCCGGTTCATTCCAGGCCATAGCTATACTCCATTGTTATCTAAATAAATTAGGATGTTGTGTTAAATCTAACAAATCTACTGCGTTTCTCATACAAAAACCGACATTAAAACGCTAATTTTTAATCTCGGTTGATAAAACCAGCAATTTCAGGACCAAATTCTTTAATTAAGCGATTCCATTCGACTACAGGTAATCTAACATCTAGCAGCCAATTACCTTGCTCATCAAAGCGTTCTTCATGAACTGCACTCAAACTAAATAACGATGCTCTTAAACGACCATATAATGGAGTTAACAGCAGAGTTTCACTAAACATCTGCTTAGCAAGTAACTCACTAATAGCCTCACTGAGTAACTCGCACCCTTCACCTGTTTGTGCAGAAAGCCATATTCTTATAGGCTGACCTTCGTCATCTCGATCAATTCGAGGGCTAACATTATCTAACGCATCAATTTTGTTATAAATTAATAATTGCGGTACTTCATCAGCTTCAATTTCTTTTAACACCGATTGTACTTCTTCGATGTTTTCTTTAAGACGTGCATCTGCCGCATCAATTACATGTAGCTGTAAATCAGCTTCACGAGTTTCTGTTAATGTTGCTTTAAATGCAGCAACTAAGTCATGCGGTAAATGACGAATAAAACCAACGGTATCAGCTAAAATAACAGGACCAACATCACCTAATTCAAGCTTACGTAAAGTAGGGTCAAGTGTTGCAAATAACTGATCTGCAGCATATACATCAGAGTTTGTAATTCGATTAAATAGCGTTGATTTTCCAGCGTTAGTATACCCTACTAACGATACTGTAGGAATTTCATTACGCGTACGAGCTCGCCTGCCTTGCTCGCGCTGCACGGCTACTTTATCTAAGCGAGAACGAATGTTTTGGATACGAGCACGTAATAAGCGCCGATCTGTTTCTAATTGGGTTTCACCAGGACCACGTAAACCTATTCCACCTTTTTGGCGTTCAAGGTGAGTCCAACCGCGAATTAATCGGGTCGACATGTGACGTAGTTGTGCCAATTCAACCTGCAACTTACCTTCATGGGTACGTGCACGTTGGGCAAAAATATCAAGAATAAGTGTCGTTCTATCAAGTACACGACATTGAAAAACGCGCTCTAAATTACGTTCTTGTGACGGTCTAAGTTGATGGTTGAAAATAACGACATCTGCATTGTGGATTTTAACAATCTCAGCTATTTCTTCTGCTTTACCGGTACCGACGAATAGTTTCGGATGTGGTGCTTGACGGCTGCCTTGCACAACCGCCAAACTACTAACACCAGCAGAAGATACCAACATCTCTAATTCATGAAGATCTTCACGATCCCCCTCCTTAGGTAAGTCGATATGAACTAAAATTGCCTGCTCGCCGGATTCATAGCGGTCAAACAAATATTACGCTCCTAATTTAAATATTTCCAGCTTCTGGCTCTTCAGTGCTCTCATCTCCTAAAACACCTTGGAAGTTGACTGCACGAGCAGGTACAACTGTTGAAATTGCATGTTTATACACCATTTGGTTTACAGTGTTTTCTAGTAAAATAACAAATTGATCAAATGACTGAATTTTACCTTGTAATTTTATGCCATTAACCAAAAAGATTGATACTGGGATGCGCTCACGACGTAGTGCATTCAAAAATGGGTCTTGTAACGATTGGCCTTTTGCCATGTTATTATTCCTTCGTTCTAGGTGTTATTATAATTAAGTGGCTGAACTAATTTAACAAAGTTAAATTGATTCAACTACTACTAGCTTAGCGAACTTACTACACGATGCAAGTTTTCTTCATCGCCCGTTGTTAACCAAGTAACATTGGGCCAGCTTCTCAACCAAGTTAACTGACGTTTAGCCAATTGACGTGTTGCTGCGATGCCGCGAAAAACCATTTCATCATGGTCAATTTCACCCGCAAGGTAATCCCACATTTGTCTATAACCTACACAACGAATAGAAGGCATATTGGGGTGTAAATCCTTACGTAGATATAGGGTCGAAACTTCATTTTCAAACCCCTGTTCGATCATTATTTTAAACCTTTCTTCAATTCGGGCATGTAATTCACTGCGTTCTTGCGGTGCAATAGCAAATTGATGAAAAGTATAAGGTAAAGCTGGCTGTTTTTGCTTTTGCAACTCAGTCATGGTCTTACCAGTTAGTCGATAAACCTCTAAAGCGCGATTAATTCTTTGTGAATCGTTTTCACTCATTTTTTGAGCCGCTTGTGGATCTATTTTTACTAATTCTTGATACAAATGTGGCCAACCATATTGGTTAGCTTGTGCTTCAAGCTCAGCTCTTATTACTGGATCAGCCTCTGGTAATGGCGATAACCCATCAAGAAGTGCTTTAAAGTACAACATTGTACCTCCAACCAGTACAGGTACTTTACCCTGTTCGTGAAATTCATCAATTTTTTTTATTGCATCTCGTCTAAAATCTGCAACTGAATAGGTTTCACTTGGATCAAGTAAGTCTATTAAATGATGCGGAGCACGGGCAAGCTCCTTTGAATCAGGCTTTGCTGTTCCAATGTCCATACTCTGATATACCAACGCTGAATCGACGCTGATTATTTCGGTATTTAAATGCTCACACAACGAAATAGCCAATGCTGTTTTACCAGCAGCGGTTGGACCCATTAAAAATATGACAGGTAAATTACTCAACAGGAACACCTTAATCTAATTGCGTTAAATAGTGATTTAGATCTATTTTAACTGCTTTTTCTTGTAAACGTTCAATAGTTTGGGGATTATTTTGTAAGCGCGCTTGTTGTGTTAAAAATGCATTACTTGAATAAAAACGTGCTGGTACGCATTTCATTTGCCACTCTAACCAATTTTCTATATTTTCGTATCCCGCATTACATGCACTAAGTAACTCACCTAATGCTGCACTTACATCTAATAAATATAAACACGCTGGCAACTTTTTAACCATTACAAACTGTTTTTCTATTACTAGCTCAAAGCCAAGCAAAGTAAACCATGATTGCTGAGCCTCTATAAGTAAGCAATCTTCTTTCGGTAAGTTTACTCGCACAGGTAACAACAAGGCTTTTCCTTCTAAGTTACCAAGTTCTTTAATTTGATTATGCCAGTCATCAACCAATGCATATTTAAAATGTGAGCAATACAATTGCTGCTCGGCACTAAATACGCATGCTCCATCATTAATACTAATGATAGAAACTACCTGTAAGACATTGTTTGCTGGCTCTAATTGGCTTTGCGCTGACGGCATGTTTGCTACATTATCAAAATGTGCTGCGTGTTGTTCGCTCACACCTTGATAAAATGCATTTACATCATGGTGATTCGCACTTGGTGAAGCTCGGTAGGAGCCACTCCCGGCGCCTTTAGAGCCTGATGACGAATTACCAGCGTTGCCAGAGTAAGAGGGCTGTAATTGCGATTTAGGGTAATCAAATACCCCACCGCTCTGCGTATTGTCAGAGTTACTATGTGTTGAGTTCATAAATACAGGTGCAGATTCAACCTGAATACTTACTTGCTCACTAGTAAACTCACCTTGCAGCGGTACTACTACCTGTTTAATCGCTTGTAATATAAAGTCATGAATTAAACGTCCTTGATGAAAACGCACTTCATGTTTAGCTGGGTGAACGTTTACATCAACTTGTCGTGGGTCAATATCAATATAAATAACAAACCCTGGCAGTTCTTGAGTACCACTTACTTCTTCAAATGCTTGGCGTATCGCATGTAAAATAAGCTTATCGCGCATCATGCGATTGTTCACATAAGTATATTGAGTTGTATTAGCTGAGCCCACAGGTAGCACCCAACCATGTAACTGTAAACTCCCCTCTCCGGATTGAATATGCAAACCTTGCTCTGAAAACGCCTTACCTGCAACTTGTGCTACACGTGTAATTGCCTGAGAAGGATCTGTTTTAGCACGGTACTGCCTAACCACTTTTTCGTTGTGGGTTAGTGTAATCGACACATCAAAGCGACTAAGTGCGATGCGTTTTATAAGCTCATCAATATGACTAAATTCTGTTTTTTCAGTACGTAAAAATTTACGTCGTGCGGGTGTATTAAAAAATAAATCTTTAACTTCAATGGTTGTGCCATCAGGATGCGCAACTGGCTTTACCTGCACTTCCATATCACGACCTTGTGCAAAGGCCTGCCAAGCGGTGTCTTGCTCTTTGGGTTTTGAACTAAGTGTTAAACGCGACACAGAGCTAATTGAGGCAAGTGCTTCTCCCCTAAAACCAAGCGAGCAAATATTTTCTAAGTCATCAAGCGACTTTAACTTACTCGTAGCGTGGCGAGAAAGCGCAAGCGTGAGTTCTTCTTTAGCAATACCATAACCATTATCACGAATTCGAATAAGCTTATGACCACCACGCTCTATATCAATTTGAATACGTGTAGCACCTGCATCTAAGCTATTTTCTACTAATTCTTTTACCACCGACGCAGGGCGTTCAACTACTTCACCGGCAGCTATTTGGTTAGCTAAGCGCGCGGGTAATATTTCAATATTCATGGTACTTCCTAGCAAGCATTACGCTGATAATAAATAACTAACTTTGCGGTATATCGAGTTCTTGCCCGATAAATAAAGTGTTAGAGCTGAGTTTATTAACTTGCTTTAACTTACTAACCGTAATGCCGTAACGACTCGCCAACATGCTCAAAGACTCACCAGGGCGCACTTTATGCTTGGTTGGATACTTTGACTTTAACTTAGCAAATAAAGAATCATCAGGTGGATTTTTTAAATAATAATTTTTTATTGAAGTAAATATCGCTTTTGCTAAACGTTCTTGGTGATTAGCGCTCTTAAGTAATTTTTCTTCTCGTGGGTTAGATATAAACCCTGTTTCGACCAAAATAGACGGGATATCTGGTGACTTAAGCACTGCAAGGCTCGCGTGTTGAGGGTCTTTTTTATGAAGCTTTGCAACCTTGCGTAGCTCTTTAACTACTTCATCGGCTACGCTTAAGCCGGTTTTCATTGAGTGATCCATCGACATATCAAGCAGTGCTTGCGCTAAATACTTTTCGTTAGCTGCATCTTTCATCACATCGGCTGCGCCGCCTAAAAGCTCAGAGTGCTTTTCTTTATCTTCTATCCACTTACCTATTTCTGAATTAGCGCGTCTTAACGAAAGCACCCAAACAGAAGCACCATTTGGTCCAGGGCTAGTAAATGCGTCTGCATGAATAGAAACAAAAAAATCTGCTTTTTTCTCTCGTGCACGGTTAGTACGAGTATTTAATTTTACAAAGTAATCACCGCTTCGTACCATGCGCGAAATCATACCGCGCTCGCCATCAATCATGCGCTCTAAACGTTTGGCTATTTGCAATGTTACTGTTTTTTCGTAGGTACCCGATGGACCAATTGAGCCTGGGTCTTCACCACCGTGCCCCGCATCAATTGCAATAACAATATCGCGTTCTTGACTCAATTGACGATTTTTAGCCGCAGTTTGTGCTGGTGATACCGCTGTTGTGTTTTCACTTTTATTATATAAATCAACAACCAGTCTGTTTTTATAGGGACCTGTTGGAGCCAGTGCAAAAACCACAGGTTTTACGGGTTCACTTAATTCAAATACCAAGCGAACACTTTGTTTATTTTTAGGCTTAGAATACCGTAATTTACTTATTATTTGATGCTTTGGCGGCACACCTGGTAGTATTTTCAGCTCACTGGTATTTTCTAAATCGACGACTAATCGACTGGGATTTTTAAGCATGAAATAGCTAAAATCTGGCTTGTTATCTAGATCAAATACCACCCGCGTGCTATCAGGAGAAGGCCAAACGCGCACACTATTAATCGTATTTTTTGCCAATAACGGCAAACTTATAGCAATAACCATAAGATAAATAAAAAATTTAATTACAATACGACTCATTGAACAATCACTGCCTTAACTGTTTTTATTATATTGAGCTAAAAATACTTTATGCAATTTAGCTATTTAGTTTTTCGACTATTGCGACACCGCGCTCACTGGCACTTTTAATAACAATTTTCCGCTCATCATCTACATAGCTTAGAGTAATATCTAAATCAGGCACAGGAATAAATTCCCCTCCTTTTTCTGGCCACTCAACAACACAAATTACATCCGCTGAAAAATAATCCCGTATGCCCATGTATTCAAGCTCTTCCGGATCGCCTAAACGATATAAGTCAAAGTGATAAACATTCGCTTTTTCAAGCTCATAAGGTTCAACTAAGGTATATGTAGGGCTTTTAACTTTGCCCGTATGCCCAAAACCTTGTACTACTCCGCGTGTAAATGTCGTTTTACCAGCACCTAAATCACCATGTAAATAAATCACCGCACCTTGCTCTATAATAGCTGCAATCTGATTGCCCATTGCTACTGTGGCTACTTCATCACTCAGGTGAGACTCAAAACTACGCGACATAACTACCTCAAAAATTTATACAAAGCGCTTGTTTGCTAATCATACCAGATTATTTAACTTAGGCGATAACGGAGCTTATACTCAAGCAACCTCAAAATATAGAATTCAGCGTTTCATAGCGACTTACAATTAATGCCTTACTAAAATTTTTTTACTTCAACTAAAACTCGTACCTTGAGATAGCTTAGATAGATGTAGAATCCAGACATAAAAAAACCGGCTAAGCGCCGGTTTTTATCAATCAAAGAATTATAATCCTAATTTCTTTTCAAGATAGTGGATGTTAGTACCACCATTTTGGAAGTTTTCGTCTGCAAGAATTTTCTTATGCAGAGGAGTATTAGTTTTAATTCCGTCAATTACTAGCTCATTAAGTGCGTTACGTGCACGTGCAATAGCTACATCACGGTTTTCACCGTAAGTAATTAACTTACCAATCATTGAATCGTAATGTGGTGGAACCGTGTAGTCAGCATAAATATGGCTGTCCCAGCGAATACCTAAACCACCAGCAGGATGGAAACGTGTAATTTTACCCGGTGACGGGATAAACGTTTCAGGATCTTCAGCATTAATACGACACTCAATAGCATGACCACGAATAACAACGTCGTCTTGAGTGAATGATAATGGCTGACCCGCTGCAATTTTTAACTGCTCTTTCACTAAATCGATACCAGTAACCATTTCAGTTACAGGGTGTTCAACCTGAATACGTGTATTCATTTCGATGAAGTAAAACTCGCCGTTTTCGTATAAAAACTCAAACGTACCTGCACCGCGGTATCCAATTTCGATACATGCACGAGTACAGCGTTCACCAATAAATTTACGTGTTTCTGCGGTAATACCTGGTGCTGGCGCTTCTTCAACTACTTTTTGGTGACGACGTTGCATAGAACAATCACGTTCACCTAAATGTACTGCATTGCCTTGACCATCAGCTAATACTTGAACTTCGATATGACGTGGATTTTCAAGGAATTTTTCCATGTAAACCATACCATTACCAAAGAACTGCTTAGCTTCTTGTTGTGTTAATGCAATTGAATCAATAAGTTCAGCTTCGCTACGAACAACACGCATACCACGACCACCACCGCCACCAGCGGCTTTGATGATTACCGGGTAACCAATACGCTTAGCGATTTGCATGTTACGTTCTTTATCATCTGATACCGGACCGTCAGAGCCTGGAACACATGGAACGCCTGCTTTTCGCATTGCTGCAATAGCAGACACTTTATCACCCATAAGACGAATGGTGTCGCCTGTAGGACCGATAAATACAAAACCACTTTGCTCAACTTGGTCGGCAAAATCAGCGTTTTCTGCAAGGAAACCGTAACCTGGATGAATCGCTACAGCATCAGTTATTTCAGCCGCAGCAATAATGCGCGGAATATCTAAATAACTTTCAGTTGCTGATGGTCTACCAATACAGATGGTTTCATCTGCAAGCAATACATGCTTAAGATCGCGATCTGCCGTTGAATGCACAGCAACCGTTTTGATCCCAAGCTCTTTGCAGGCGCGCAATATACGAAGTGCAATTTCACCTCGGTTTGCAATGACTACTTTATCTAACATTAGAGTTGGCCTTTTAGGTTACGCTATTATTCAATGATGAATAGTGGTTGATCAAATTCTATTGGCTCGCCATTTTCAGCTAAAATAGCTCTTACTGTACCGGCTTTATCTGATTCAATTTGGTTCATCATTTTCATAGCTTCGATAATACAAAGTGTATCGCCAACTTTAACCTGCTGACCAACTTCTACATATGCTGGAGCTTCAGGAGACGCAGCAGAGTAAAAAGACCCAACCATTGGTGATTTAACTTGATGACCAGTAGGTTCTGCTGGTGCTGCTTCAACTGCTACAGGAGCCGCTGCAACTGGTGCTGCTGGCGCTGGTGCATATTGTTGAGGAGCAAATTGTGGGTAACCTGGGCCTGCGCTCATATTGTTACGGTTAATACGTACTGATTCTTCACCTTCAGTGATTTCTAGCTCAGCAATACCTGATTCTTCTACTAATTCGATAAGCTTCTTTATCTTGCGAATATCCATTACACGACCCGCCTGTTAGTTTGTCTGTTAATTTAAATTAAATTGCGTTTTGCAACCGGCTAACCGCTGCATTTAATGCTGCGTGATAACCCATTGCACCTAATCCACATATCACGCCCTGTGCCACATCAGAAAAATACGAATGATGGCGAAACGCTTCACGTGCGTGCACATTACTTAAATGCACCTCAAAAAACGGAATATCAACACTTAACAGTGCATCACGTAATGCGACGCTAGTATGCGTAAATGCAGCCGGGTTGATAATTATATAATCAACCGCTTGCCAAGCATCATGAATTCGTTCAATGAGTGCTTGCTCACTATTACTCTGAAAATGCGTTAACTTAACATCTAGACTATCAGCGGCACTTGTAAGTTCGCTCATAATTTCACTAAGTGTTTGAAAACCGTATTTTTCCGGTTCACGTTTACCTAGCATGTTTAAATTTGGACCATTTATAACTAAAAGGTTAAATTTTGCAGTCATAATACGCGATATATCCTATAAGTAATGAGTTAAGCAGTTACTAACTAGTTTTTCACTTTTAAGTAAGCAGAAAAAGCAATGTAGCAACAAATTCTCACGTTAACCAACTATTATAGTGATTTCGACGTAAATAGCAGCAAAATACTGGTCTTATCAGTGTTGGAGGTACAAATTAAAGAAGAATTAAGGAGGTGCCACTCTCTAAATTAAGTGGCACCATTGCACTATTATTGTGCGCTGGCGCGCACTATAGCGAGGTGTTTAGCAAAATCATCAGCGTTTAAAAAGCCAGTCACTCGTTGCGTACTAAGCTCTTGCCCTTGAGTGTTAAAAAACAAAATACTAGGTAAACCAAACACCGTGTACTCTTCCATCAGCTCAACTGTTTTATTATCACTTTGCGTCAAATCTATTTGAATAAGTTGATAATGGCTAAATTCATTTTGCACTTTAGCATCAGGAAACGTGTAATGTTCAAACTCTTTACAAGCAACGCACCAATCAGCGTACAAATCGACCATAACCAATCGACCCTCATCGTTTGCTTGTGCTACCGCTTCTTTTAACTCCGTTAAATTGGCAACCTGTTTAAACTCATTATTTTGTGAGCTTACCTGTACTGTTTGTACTTGCGCTGGCCAAAAATAGTTTTTGCTTAAAGTGAAACCAGTGATAACTAAAAGTGTTGCTGCAAACCATAAAGCTGTTTTTAATTTACTTGGACCTTGGCTGCTTTGCCAATGGTGTAAATAAATTGCAGTTGCTAATGCAAGTACACCAGCCATTAGTAAAATAATATCAGCGTTTACAAGTCGCTCAAGTAATATAAGCGGCACAACTAACATTACAAACCCGAATAATGTTTTAACTTGTTCCATCCAACCGCCGGCTTTAGGAAGCAACTTACCGCCAGAGGTACCAAGTAATAACAGTGGTAATCCCATGCCTAAACTAAGCACATAAAGTGTTAATCCGCCCACTAAATAATCGCCACTTTGCGCTACAAATAATAATGCTGCCGACAATGGCGCAGTAGTACAAGGTGATGCTATTAACCCCGAAAGCACGCCCATTAAAAATACGCCTACGTAATTACCACCTTTTTGATTGTTACTAACCTGCGTTAGTTTACTCATCATACTGCTTGGTAGTTTTATTTCGTACCAACCAAACATCGACATAGCGAGCAATACAAACAATAAGCTAAAGCTAATAAGTACATATGGGTGCTGTAAATAACCCTGAACCTGGCCACCAAGTGCAGCAACAACTAAACCTAATGCCGCATAGGTAACTGCCATTCCTTGTATGTATACAAACGATAACGCAAACGCTTTTTTAGTTGATAGGTTTTGCTGCCCCGCTATTAAGCTCGACAAAATAGGGAACATTGGAAATACACATGGCGTAAACGCAAGACCAACACCAACAACAAAAAATATTAATAAATTGGTCATCAAGCTCTGGCTTGCTAGTTGCTCAGTAAAGGTAAGTTCTTTTTCGGTATCACCCGAATCAATTGTTGGTTCAGCAGCCGGCTCATTAAGGGCTGCAAATGTGCTTGCAGTTGTGGCTACTTCATCATTAGCGTTATTTTGTTGTATATTTTTTACTTGGTCATCAACAATTACACTTAGCGGAATACTAATTACTTCTGGTGGATAACAAAGCCCTGCTTTGGCACAGCCCTGATAACGAACCTTTACCACAGCGCCTTCATTCACATTACTTAGCTTACTAACAACGCTTGCGGTATTAAAAAAAACTTCTGTTTTACCAAAAAATTCATCTTCGATAATTTCGCCACTGCCAGAGTCCCCCACCTCTATGGTGGCATCTTTAGCAATGAGCTCTATTTTCTTTTTATAAAGGTAATAGTCTGGCGCAATATCCCAACCCACAAACAAAGTGTTACCTTGTTGGTCAAAATCAAATACAAATGCTTGGTCTACCGGTAAAAAAGTGTGTTGAGGAGGCCCCAGTAAATCGCCAAGCACATTATTAGTTGCAGCCTTTACAGGAACAGTTAATAACGTTACCAATAATAAAAAGAAAAAACGCATTAATTCAGTACCTCATCCATCCAATTAAAATATGCTAAGTTTCCGGTTGCTACATCTATAACTTGTATCTCCGGTACTTCGTAGCTGTGCATTGCTTTTATGGTTAAAAACACATCGTTTGTTTTATCAGCCTTTGTTTTAATTAGTAGTTTAGCCTCTGTTGACTCTGCTACCTCACCTTCCCACATATAAATAGAGCTCATATTTGGCAAAATATTTACACAGGCTGCGAGTTTTTTCTCTACCAGTGCCTTTGCTAATGTGCGTGCTTCATTTTCATCTTTGCAGGTCGTAAAAATCATTTTAAATTGCGTACTCATTATGAACCTTTACTTATTTTATGGTGTCTAGCCTTATAGTATCTGATAGAAGGTACAATGTGTAGACGCTAAAACCACAGTAAAATAACGTTCCCCATGTGCTAACCTTGAAAAGAGACCTAGTCACCCTCACTTATATTTCATCAACTCTTTTGAGTGTCATTATTTAGAGAGCATTATGTTTAGATTTTTATTTGTGTTGTTTATTATCATCCCAATCATCGAAATCGCTTTGCTGATTCAAGTAAGTGATGTGATTGGTGGGTTTGCAACAATTTCGCTTGTCGTTATTACCGCGATTTTAGGTGCTAAAATGGTTAGAACGCAAGGTATGGGCGCACTACAAAATGTGCAAACCCAAATGGCACAAGGTCAAATGCCAGCCAAAGAACTATTTACCGGAATTTGTGTTGTAATTGCAGGTGTATTATTACTTACTCCAGGCATTATGACTGACGTGTTTGGGTTACTATTATTGACCCCTGCAATTCGTAACAAACTGGCCGCAGGCCTTGCTAGTCAAGCAACTGTTAGAATGAGCGCAGGCATGCAACAAGGGTCATCGCCGTTTGCTCAGCAACAACATGCTGAACGAGAGCAAGGGCAAATGGAACGACCAACAACTATTGATGGTGAATATGAGAGAAAAGATTAAATATTTATCGTTTTTTCTCTTGGAATTTTACACTCTACCCCCATTAATGAATGCAAATTAGAAAGCTTTTTTCTGTAATGTACAGAAACTGTTAGGAGAACTAAAAAACATGAACATTCGTCCTTTACAAGATCGCGTAATCGTTAAACGTCTAGAAGAAGAAACAAAATCTGCTGGCGGTATTGTATTAACTGGCTCTGCAGCTGAAAAGTCAACTCGCGGTGAAGTTGTTGCCGTTGGTAATGGTCGCGTTTTAGAAAACGGTGACGTTAGAGCTTTAGAAGTTAAAGCCGGTGACACTGTGTTATTTGGCTCATATGTTGAAAAAGTTGAAAAGATCGAAGGTCAAGAGTACCTGATCATGCGTGAAGATAATATTTTAGGCATTGTAGGCTAAGCCTACTTTTCGTTTATAAACATTTAAGAATTTAGAGGAATTTAAAACATGGCAGCAAAAGAAGTACTTTTTGCAGGTGACGCACGCGCTAAAATGCTAACTGGCGTAAACATCCTGGCAAACGCAGTAAAAGTTACATTAGGTCCTAAAGGCCGTAACGTTGTACTAGATAAATCATTTGGCTCACCAGTTATCACTAAAGATGGTGTATCTGTAGCAAAAGAAATCGAACTTGAAGACAAGTTTGAAAACATGGGCGCACAAATGGTTAAAGAAGTTGCATCTAAAGCAAATGATGCAGCAGGCGATGGTACAACTACCGCTACAGTACTTGCACAGTCTATTGTTAATGAAGGCCTTAAAGCTGTTGCAGCGGGCATGAACCCAATGGATCTTAAGCGCGGCATCGACAAAGCAGTTATTGCTGCTGTTGCAGAGCTTAAAGCGTTATCTGTTCCTTGTTCTGATACTAAAGCAATTGCACAAGTAGGTACTATTTCAGCTAACTCTGATAAAGAGATTGGCGATATCATTGCACAAGCAATGGAAAAAGTAGGCCGTAACAGTGGTGTTATTACTGTAGAAGAAGGTCAATCACTTGAAAACGAACTAGATGTTGTTGAAGGCATGCAGTTTGACCGTGGTTACTTATCTCCTTACTTTATCAACAGCCCAGAAAAAGGTACTGTTGAACTAGATAACCCATTTATTCTACTTGTAGATAAAAAAATATCTAACATCCGCGAATTATTACCAACATTAGAAGCGGTTGCTAAAGCAAGCAAACCACTACTAATCATCGCAGAAGACCTTGAAGGTGAAGCACTAGCTACATTAGTAGTTAATAACATGCGCGGTATTGTTAAAGTATCAGCTGTTAAAGCACCTGGTTTTGGCGACCGTCGTAAAGCAATGCTACAAGATATCGCTGTATTAACTGGCGGTACTGTAATTTCTGAAGAAATCGGCTTAGAGCTTGAAAAAGCAACAGTTGAAGACCTAGGTACAGCTAAGCGCGTAATTATTACTAAAGATGATACAACAATCATTGATGGTGCTGGTGAAGAAGCGGGTATTAGCGGTCGTGTTTCACAAATTAAAGCACAAATCGAAGAAGCAACATCAGACTACGATAAAGAGAAACTACAAGAGCGCATGGCTAAACTAGCTGGCGGTGTTGCAGTAATCAAAGTAGGTGCTGCTACTGAAATGGAAATGAAAGAGAAAAAAGACCGCGTTGAAGATGCATTAAATGCAACTCGTGCAGCGGTTGAAGAAGGCGTAGTACCTGGCGGCGGTGTTGCACTTGTACGTGCAGCTAGCAAGCTGGTTGATTTAGTTGGCGACAACGAAGATCAAAACCACGGTATTAAAGTTGCACTTCGTGCAATGGAAGCACCACTTCGTCAAATCGTAACAAATGCTGGCGAAGAAGCATCTGTTGTAATTAACGCAGTTAAAGGCGGCGAAGGTAACTACGGTTACAACGCAGCAACTGGCGAATACAATGACATGATTGAAATGGGTATCCTAGATCCAACTAAAGTAACACGCTCTGCATTACAATTTGCAGGGTCTATTGCGGGTCTAATGATCACTACTGAAGCAATGGTAGCTGAAATCCCAAAAGATGAAGCTGGCGGCGCTGATATGAGTGGCATGGGCGGAATGGGTGGTATGGGCGGCATGATGTGATAAACATCACCTGCTAAGCACCTAGCTCAAACAAAAACCCAGCTTCGGCTGGGTTTTTAGCTATTGGGCACAAATAAAGTAAAAGCCACAGGTGTGGCTAATTAATAAAATAACTTCGCGTATCCTTTTGCTTCTTAAATGCATGCCAAGCCATACTCAGAGTTAATTTTATTTATTAAAAATTATTAAGGATATTAAGATGAATAAAAAACCTGAACTAATCATTTCATCACTCGATGCAGATAGATTGTATGACTTAATGGAATCACTTCCTGCAGGTAGCTTTGCTAATAAAGAAGAATTGGAAGCTGAACTGGCACGAGCAACAATAGTCGAACCTAAAGATATGCCATCGTCAGTTGTAACGATGAACTCAACTGTAAACTTTATTGTTGAGTCTTCTAAAGAAGAATTTACGTTAACCTTAGTGTACCCAAAGAATAGTGACTCTAGCGGCGATAAAATATCGATATTATCACCTGTAGGTAGCGCATTACTTGGACTGTCACAAGGCGATGAAATTGAGTGGCCTAAACCTAATGGCGGCTTAATAAAGGTAAAAATAAAAGAAGTAACCTATCAACCGGAACGTGCTGGTGAATTACACAGGTAAACACTTTATGCACTTAGCACTAAAAATCGATTTAAAGTAGACCCAGCCTCAGCTGGGTTTTGCTTTTTATTATAAAGCAGATTGATACTGTTTAATTTATACCTATAACTAAGTTACATATTGGGGGCATATACCCTGCGTAATCGTTTACTAATATGATAAAAAGCACATTTATTTAAGAGTACGGAGTAAACTAAACATGACTAACGTTCAACAGCATATCGGCAGCATTGCATTAGTTGTTAAAGACTACGACGAGGCAATTGAGTTTTATACTCAAAAGCTTAATTTTGAGTTAGTCGAAGATACTGATTTAGGAGATGGTAAACGCTGGGTGTTAATTTCACCTCCAAATTCAAACGGGGCTTGTTCAAATGGGACTAATTCGAGCAGGACTAGTCTACTGCTCGCTAAAGCCACAACACCCGAACAGATCAGCGCTATTGGTAATCAAACGGGTGGTCGCGTGTTTTTGTTTTTGCATACCAATGACTTTTGGCGAGATTATAATTTAATGCTTTCTAAAGGCGTTACATTTAACGAAGAACCTCGAGTAGAACCCTATGGCACCGTAGTGGTTTTTGAAGACTTGTATAGTACAAAATGGGATTTATTACAGCTTAATAATTAGTGAGATAAAATGCTGTTAAATATAAAAGCAAAATTTTTATTAAGTGCGGGAGTAATTTCATTCTCAGCAGCTATATGGCATTTACTTTGTATATGGGGTGGCACTAGTTGGTTTATATTTGCTCGCGCCCCAATACAAATAATAGAATCATCACAGCAAGGTACATTCTTTGCGCCTTTAGGTAGTATTGCAATAGCTGGACTCATGTTTGCCTGTACTGCATTTGCCTTATCAGCAATTGGCTTAGTGCGTAACATAGTACTTACTAGAACCGCTTTAATTGCTATTGCAACCTTGTGTATCATACGAAGCTTAATAATTATCCCTGCATTAATGCGTGCCGATACGTGGAATATTATAGCAAGCAGTGTTTGGCTTTATGTAGGTGTATGCTTTTTAGTGGGTGCAATGACGTTTCACAATTTAAAACCGAACACTAATAGTTGAGTGACGCTTAACCTCACGTCACTTTATTAACTAACTCTCTTACAATTGAGAATAAATCACTGGGTAGCATTCCCCTTTGCCCGTCTCGCTCACTTGCGATATCGCCGGCTTTAGCGTGTAGTGTTACACCATAGCGTGCTGCTTCATCAATAGTTAAACCTTGAGCAAGTAAGGCACCAATAATACCAGTGAGTACATCGCCACTGCCGCCAACGGCGAGTGCTGGGTTGCCATCTTCACATACCCACGTTTGCTGAGCATTATCTATTAATGTTCCTGCCCCTTTTAATACACAAGTTGCTGTGTAACGTTTGGCGCAAAGACGAGCATAATTAAAACGATCTGACTCTATCTCGCTGGTACTAACACTAAGCAGTCGAGAGGCTTCACCAGGGTGTGGAGTAAGTACGCATTGCTCTAACATATATGATGAAGCTTGCTTAGCCAGTAAATTAAGGGCATCTGCATCTATAACCAATGGCATTTTATTGTTTTGGCAATATTGCATTACTTCATCGAATGTTTGTTGTGCCCATTCGTCTTGCCCAAGCCCTGGACCAATAACAACGCAGCTTGCCCACTCTAGCGCTTGATGTAAATTATTACTGCTTACCATAAGTTCTGGTCTGCCAATACTAATAGGCGCTATTGAGCTTTCGTGTGTATACACTCTTACCATGCCAGCACCGGCTCTAAGGGCAGCTTCACTACTTAGCCTAATTGCACCTGCAGTACCTTGGTTACCACCAACACATAAAAGCTTGCCATGGCTGCCTTTGTGGCTATTGATTGCTCGTGTGGCTATTCCTTTAAAGCTATTAATATTAATCAGGGTTCCTGATGATTGAGCTATACGAATAAACGCATCGCCAATTGCTAAATCATCAAATACTAACTTACCGCTATATTGTTTACCTGCTGTAGTTGTGAGCCCTTGCTTTATACCCACAAAAGTAACTGTTGAAGTAGCTTGTACTGCGCACCCCAATGGCTGTCCGGTATTAGCCTCAATGCCTGACGGTATATCAATGCTTATTACGGGCTTACCACTGTTATTCACAGCTTTAATAATGCCAGCAAAGTTATCACTCACTGTATTTTTAAGCCCAGTACCAAGGAGAGCATCAATAACTATATCGCACTCATTAAGGGCATCTTTTGTAAAATGAGAAACAAGTCCACCCGCTTCAATCCATAACTGCTGCGCTTTTACTGCATCACCTGTTAATGCCTTGTTAGGATCAACTGCGCATACACTCACTTGTTTTCCTAATTGCTTTATAAGCCTCGCAGCAATATAACCATCTCCAGCATTGTTTCCATGCCCTACAAGCACCAAGGTATGCTGGGCGTTAAATAACTGCCATTGATCCAATACAGCCTCTCCTGCGCGCTCCATGAGGGTAAATAAATCACAATGGCTATTTTTAGCTGCAAGCGCTTCGTTATCTCTCACCTGCTCTGCGCTAAATATGGTTTGATTAAGCATATATGCTCCTGTTAGCTGGCTTTGATTTTACTTTATCAAGACTCAAACCTATCGGCTAGATTAGTAATTAATTTTTATATGTTGTGAGAACTGCTGGGAGGTAAATATTTAGGTGAAAAAGTTATTTAGGTATTAAAAGCCCGAGATTAAACTCAGTTCTTAATAATTAGCTAGGTTAGTAATTACGCTACGATAGTTACTTTAGGCCAAAGGTAGGAACACCGCTTTTATATGACACTTTATTTTAGACATTAAAAAACCCGAGACTAAGCTCGGGTTTTTGGGTAAAAATTAGCTAGGCTAATAATTACGCTACGATAGTTGCTACAACACCAGCACCTACAGTACGACCACCTTCACGGATAGCAAAACGAAGAC